>CALARO010000039.1 GCA_937888935.1 uncultured Clostridia bacterium | reverse complement strand
CTTCCGCGCGTCGCCGTCGTTTCCGTTTCCACGTCGATCGGCTGCGAAATCGCGGGGTATTTTTCCTTGATCGCCGCATACCTTGCCCGCAGCGTCTCCGCCTGCTTTTCATAGCGTCTTCCGCTCTCTACCCCCTTGAAACGCGCGTTCTGCTTTTCCTGCCATACGCGCGAAAAATACTCTTTCACTTCGCCTATCGAGCGCGTTTTTCCGCCGCCCGCCGCCGCGTCAGCGTTCGCTAAAGAAGGGCAGCTCACCAGCACGTCGCGATCAATATTCCGCTTGCTTTCTTCGCAGTATTCGCCGAGAAAATAATCGCCGATATTCCTGCCGCCGAGAATATAGAAATCGTCGTCGCACACAAGATATTTGTCGTGCAAGCGAAAATTCGCCCGCCAAAACGCAAAAGGGTTTACGGGGTTATAAATTTTCACTTCGGCGTTTTCGTGACCGGCAAGCGCTTTAAATCCGGAAAAAGCGACCAGTTTGCCCTGATTGAAACCGTCGATAATGATTTTGATTTTCACGCCGCGTTCCGCCGCGGCAAAAAGAGCGCACGTCACGTCCGCGCCGCTTTCGTCGTTGAAGAAAGAATAGGTAGAAAGCAGAAGCTCGCTTTCGGCGCGCTCGATCAGGCGCAGACGATACAAAAGCGCGCTTTGGTTATCGTCGATCACCGCTGCCCGCTCGGCGCAATCCGGATCGTTTTTGCGGGAAGAAACGGGATCGAGCGTAAATTTTTTACGGAACAGGGGCGGAAAAAAACCGCAGACAAAAAAGTAACCGAGAATCGCCACAGCCGCCCCGATCGCAACTTTTTTCAATACGTATTTTTTCCCGATTTTGCCGCGCATCTGCCCGTCCCGTATTGCCCCCTTAGTTATCGCCGTAGTGCGTCCACATACGTATAATCACAACGCACTTTTTCTCTTCTTCGATTCGATACACCAGGCGGTGTTGAATATTGATCCTTCGCGAATAAACGTTGCCGAACCCGATCAGTTTTTCAAGCGGCGGTTGCAGCGGCTCTTCTTCCAATACGGAAAGCAGACGAAACGCCTTTTGTTTCAGCTCGCTTGCCGCCACTTTTTTCAGATCTTTTTCCGCCTGCTTCGTAAATAAAATGCGGTAACTCATTTCAATTCCTTGCGCCAATCAATTTCTTTACATTCGGAAAGCGGCGTTTTCGCGCCTTTCTCAATGCTTTCGGGCATTCCCGGAATATTATAAAGATAGCAGGTTTCTTCCAGCGCGCGAAGGTATTCTTCGCTGACAATCGCGGCGTTTCCGGTTTTCGTCGTCACGATAATTTTCTCGTCGTTCTGCGTTGCCGCGCCGAGATAGCCGAAAAGATTTTTTCTTAAACTCGTTGCGTTCGTAATAGACATAAGATTTCCCCTTCCGATATAATATATGTAGTATGTACATTATAACGTACATTTTTAAATTTGTCAATACTTTTTGCAAATTTTCCCGAAATTATTCTTTTCAGACTTTTTCATTGCCTTTGATATAGCCCTTCCTTTGTTAAAGCTTCCCCTTGCCGCATTTTTTCCGACGAAAAAAATTCGGCAAAAATTATCACTTTTTTTAGCCTTTCCCTTGGGGGAAGAGTGTAGTATTTTCAAAAAAAATTGCAAGCAAATTCGACAAAAATGCAAAGCCTTTTTAATAGCCTTCCCCCTGGGGGGAAGGTGTCTGCGGTAGCAGACGAATGAGGGGCGCAACTTGTTTTCTAATAGCCTTCGCCCTTTCTCTTCAACGAGAAAAGCGCAAAAAAGCCTACGCCCCCCAAACCTTTCTCGCCGAGTTGCCGCCCAAGGGCAATCTGGCGGCTTGCTCTTCGCAAAGCGAAGCGATGAGTGGCAGTTTCAACCCCGAACAGCGATTTTTCTAACTCTTATTATAACTCTGCCAAATTGATTATTTTTTTGCCCAATTTCTTTGCATATTCCAACGTTTTATACGCGCCACCCCAATCTCTGTTTACATACGCCACTACATAATCCGCCGCTTTTTCGGCTGATCAAAAATTCCCCGTTATGTAGGTACTCCTACATTTCAAAAAATTTTATGCTATAATATCTGCAAGGGCAAAAAAATCGCCCCGCACAAGGAGTATAAAATTGATCAATATTCCCGCAAAACTTCGCATATTATGCAAAAGCAAAAATCTCACCAGCAAAGCACTCGCGCAAAAATCCGGCGTCAGCGTTTCTTGTATCAACAAAATCATCGCGCGCGGCGAAATGCCGAATTTCAAAACTTTCTATGCGCTTCTTTCCGCTTTAAACGTCACCGTTTCCGAATTTTTCGCCGATCATTTTCTCACGGCGGAAACCATGGACGAACTCGAACTGATCACCTACTACTGCGCGCTTCCGCCGGGCAAAAAAGAAGTCTTTCTAACTCTTCTCAAATTATTTTTCCCGCTCGGGTATTAAATTTCCGCCGAATATTTTTCCCCTTCCGCAAAACAAAACGCCCCGCCGCCCCGCAAAAAAACCGCCGCTCACAAATTTTCTATCGTATACATTCCGTCCCGCTTCAAAGTCGCAATCACCGTGCCGTCGTAATCCGTGCGGTGAATGTTCGCCCCGTTCCGTGCAAACCTGCCGAGAACTTCCGTAGAAGGGTGCGAATACGCGTTGTTTTTCCCCACCGAAATCACCGCGTCGCGCACGCCGAGCGCGCGGATAAATTCTTCGCTCGAAGACCCCGCCGAACCGTGATGCGCCGCCTTTAA
>CALARO010000038.1 GCA_937888935.1 uncultured Clostridia bacterium | reverse complement strand
AACGCCTTACCGATTTTTCTGATTCGAATCAAGTGTTGAATTTTACATTTGAAAATGAAATCGATTCAAACGGTGTTACCAAAACTTATCTTAAATACAAAAATGAAAAGAGAGTTTTGGATCGCACTCTTGGGGCGGACGCTCTGGTGGCAATAAAATATCATAAAGGGAAATTGCAGGATTATTCCGGAAATGTGATTTATGATTTATCTGATTTTTCGGGCTTTTCTTCTGGAAAAGTATGGGCAGAAATTCAATGTGAAAACGTTTATGAAAGTAGCATACTGAAAATTAAAAAAATCGGTACTCAAACGTTGAATGCCGCATATTCGAAAGGAGAATTAAAACAATTTTCCGATGTCTTGGTGCCTGAAATAGAACTTACCGAAAAGTTAAATGTCGATCCGGAATATGAGAGTTATGTCAAAATTCCTAATGCAATTGCTTTCGACGTGTGTACACAATATTTAACGGTAACCTTTACCCTTATTGCACCCGACGGATCAACGATTTTTAGCAACGAATCAGTTGGCGACAATAACTATTTTGTTGCTTCGCAGTATGGTGAATATACTCTTTCATATCGAGCTACGGATTATGCAAAGAAAACGAAAACACTTACTTATACGTTGACGGTGCGCGATACTATTGCGCCTGTGATTGTGTATGGCGGTGAAAAAATACTTGCTTGCCGACTGAACGAAACGTTGAATTTCACGGCGGCAAAAGTGTACGACGATATAGACGCAAATCCTTCTTTAAGCGTGCTTCTCGTCTGCCCCGACGGAACGATTAAAAACGTTACCGCGGAAATGAAATACACGTTTACGCAGGGCGGAAAATACATACTGTATTACTATGCCAGCGATGAAAGTGGCAATCACGCGATTTCTTACGTAACAATTTATGTATCGTACAGCGAAAACTGAGCGTAGAGGGAGAAAAAATATGAAAACTAAAAATTTAATCAGACGTATTTCCTTGTTTCTCGGCGCGGCAACCTTGTGCTTGTCTTTTGCCTCGTGTAAAAGCGACGACTCGGGAAATTCCGCGAACGGATTTGATGAAAACGAAAAAAATCACATTATCGCGGAAGTGGAAAATCATAACGCGAACGCCGCCGTGCGCCCGTCGTTTGCCGACACAAACGTTTTACTGTTCGCAAACGGCGCTTCGGAATACACCGTGGTGATTCCCTCTGACGCAAGCGTTTCCGTAACGTTTGCGGCGCAGGAACTCGCGCAGTATTTTAAGCAAGCAACGGGTTTTGAATTGCAGGTAAAAAAGGAAAACGAAGTTGAAAATTCCGCTTCGGGCGGAAAGTATATTCTGCTCGGCAGAACAAACGCGCTCGCCGCTTCGGGTATAATGGAAACAGGCGAAAAAGCAAAAGCGGACGGCTACAAAATCGTAAGAAAAGACGAAAGCGTGTATATCTGCGGCGCGAACGATAAAGGCACGAATTTCGGCGTTTACGAATTTTTGTGGTATGAAGTAGGTTTTGAGGCATATACAGCCGACGAAATTTATGTAGATTCGCTCGATACGATATATCTGAAAGATTTTGATTATACAGATAATCCCGATTTTGACGATCGTACGATGGATGGTATTTTGCAACCGGGAAATGATACTTATACGGCACATTTATATCGTATAACGAGTGGCGGCGAAAAAAGCGCAAAATACGATTATGGACAGAGTAAAGATTGGTTGACCGGGAGTATTCATCAACTTCCCGAGTGGATTCCGATGAGTAAATACAATACGAAACCCGTAGAACCCTCGGAAGACGCTTCGGAAGAAGAAAAAGCAGAATATCAGGAAAAGTTAAAAAATTATCATCCCGAATGGTTTACAGGCGGGCAACCGTGTTTAACAGCAGCGGGCATAGTCGAAGAAATTGCTAAAAACATTATTGAGAAATTAAAAGAAAATTCGGAAGCGTATAAAATAGATCTTTCTCAAGGCGATACTACACAATGGTGTAGCTGTGAGAAATGTTCGGAAGAATATAAAAAATATAACGTTAGCGGATATTATGTGCGTTTTGCGAATAAGGTAATTAATCTTGTTGAAAAATGGCGCGCGGAGAATCAACCGAACAGAGATTTAATTTATTCTATGTTTGCTTATTATTCAACAAGCAATCCTCCGGTTGCGAAAAACGATGACGGTACGTATCGCCTTTTAGACGAAAGTTGCCGTCCGCACGAAAAATTATATGTAAAATTCGCACCGATTAAGTATTGCTATTATCATAGTTTTGATGATCCGAATTGCGAAATGAATGCAACCTTTTATAGTGAGGTGAAGGGTTGGAAATCAATTACAAATCGTTTTATGATTTGGGATTATTCGGCGAATTATGGCAGATATTACTTTTTCTTTTATGATTTCGAATCATATAAAAATAATTATGCGATGTATAAAGATTTAGGTGTTGTAGATATATTCAGGCAATACAACAGCGGCGGCAATCTCGCGCCGTTCACGTACTTGAAAACGTACATCAACGGAAAATTGATGTGGAACGTAGATTACAATGTGGAAGAACTCATTGATAATTTCTTTACGCAATATTATAAAGACGTAGCCCCTGAAGTGCGTGAAGTTTTTGAAATGACGAGATTGAATTTAAAAACCATAGATGAACGTGAAGACGCAAACGGGAAGAAGCACAATTTACATTATACCGTTTATTCAACCACTAATTCAAAATCCGATATTTTTTCTCGAAACTTTGTAGATAAAGCCGATGCGCTTTTAACTCAGGCTTTAAAGAAATGTGAAAATATGAGCGATAAAATAACGGGCGAGAAATTGTATAAAAGAGTGTTGATGGAACGCACTTGTATCAGATTTTTAATGCTTGAAAACTATAATGCCTATGGTTACGATTATGATAATTTCGAGAATTTGATTGCTTTGGTGAGAGAAGATGCGAATACTCTTGGAATGTCAATGGTTGCAGAAGGCGTCTATGTATCGAATTGGTTGGATTCCTTATTAAAATAAAATGATTTTGAAAGGATAAGCATGTCAGCTTATCCTTTCAACTGACAATCAAGGAAAAAAACACGATGAAAAATTTACCAAACGCAGAATTTTTGAAAAAAGAAGTTTTCCGTGAAATCGGCTACGAATATCCCGAAACGGCAAAATTAGTCAAAGCCGAAGAATTTTCAATCGAGCTTGCAAAAAACGGCGAAATCACGGTGAATTATCGCGGCGAACGCGATATATTCCGCGCGGCGTTGTTATTAAAAAGCGGCGCGCTCGGCGGCGCGGAAGCAGATAAAAAACAGGGCGCGCGGGCGTACCGCGAAAAATGTTTCGCCGAAGACCTGTGCTTTATGGCGGACTGTTCTCGAAACGCCGTACTCAGCGTGGAAACGGTGAAAAAACTGTTGAGAAATCTCGCTGCGCTCGGCTACAACGCGCTGATGTTGTACACGGAAGATACCTACGAAGTGGATAACGAGCCGTTGTTCGGGTACTTGCGCGGCAGATACACGAAAGCGGAATTGAAAGAAATGGACGCTTACGCGCGGGAAATCGGCATGGAACTCATTCCCTGCATACAAACGCTCGCGCATATTTCCCGTATCAAACGCTACCACGAATACGAAACGCATTTCGATTGCGCGGATATTCTTTTAATCGGCGACGAGCGTGTGTATACGCTGATCGAAAACATTTTCAAAACGCTTGCGGAATGTTTCACTACCCGCCGCGTGAATATCGGAATGGACGAAGCCGCGCTTGTGGGCGTGGGGCAGTATCTGAATAATCACGGCTACCGCGATAAATTCGAAGTACTCACCGAACACCTTTCGCGCGTGGCGAAGATTGCGGCAAAGTACGGTTTTTCCGCCGTGATGTGGAGCGATATGTTCTATCACATCGCTTTCCGCCGCGCCGATTGTCTGGATAAAGACGGCAACTCGTTTATCCCGCGCGACGTGATCGAAAAGATTCCCGAAAACGTTTCCGCCTGCTACTGGGATTATTATCAGACGGAGAAAAAGGGGTACGACGGAATGTTCCGTCTGCACGAAAATTTCAAAGATCTGTGGTTTGCGGGCGGCGCGTGGAAGTGGATCGGGCTGATTCCTTCCAACGGTTTTTCGATGACGGCTACGGAAGCTGCGCTTGCCAGCGCGAAAGAACACGGCGTAAAGCACCTGATTGATACGGCGTGGGGCGACGACGGCGGCTCGGCTTCGGTATTTTCGGTACTGCCCGCCGCGGCGCATTTCGCCTACACGGCATACGGCTTGAATACGTCCGCCTTAAAACGCGATTTTTACGCGCTCACGGGGTATAAATTCGATACGTTTTTAAAAATCGAAGCGCCCGATACGTTTCTCGGCAAACATTTCGGCGACCGCTCGAACCTTTGCAAACTTTCGCTGTATAACGACGTGTTTTCGGGACAATTCGATCCCGAAATTCACGCGGAGGACAAGGCGTATTTCAAAAAAGCCGTGCCGATCGTAAAGCGCGCGGGCAAGGGGCAGTACGCGTATATTTTCGAAAGCGTGGCGGCGTTGTCAGACGTGATCTCGGTGAAATACGATATGGGTATCCGCCTGCGCGAAGCGTACAAGCGCGGCGATAAAGAAGAACTCAGAAAAATCGCGGACGAAATGCTCGTGCTGAAAAAGAAGTTGCGCGCGTTTATCAGGGTGTTCAGAAAGCAATGGCTTGCCGAAAACAAGCCGTACGGGTTCGACGTGCAGGAATACCGCCTCGGCGGTTTGCTTGAACGTTTAGAGGGCTGTCGCGAGCGATTGCTTGATTATGCGAGCGGCAAAATCGCGGAAATTCCCGAGCTGACAGACGAGCTTTTTGCAAATATCTTTCTGGGCAAGCGCGGCGAAGGACGGTTTGCGTATAATAGTTATCATCTCACCGCTTCGGTGAATTATTTCTGGTAAAAGGCGGCGTTGCGCCGCGGGCGGCAACGAAGTATAAGGAAAGCAGGAATGTCGGAATTACAAATTCAGATTAAAGAAAACGAATATTGGTGGGGCGGCGCGGTGGCGGACGGACTGAAAATGCCGCTATCGAAAGACAGCGCGTATTGCCGCGATTGCACCGTAAATCACACCGCGAATCAATTCAACGGCGTGTTTGTCAGCTCGGCGGGGCGGGATATCTGCTTTTACGGGCGGGCGA
>CALARO010000037.1 GCA_937888935.1 uncultured Clostridia bacterium | reverse complement strand
GGGCGTATTTTTGTTTGCGCTTGCCATATACGATTTCTTTATCGACGGCTGGGTGGAAAACGCGATGCTGATTGATTCGCCGCGCGCCACCGACGTTCTTACCTTACGCGAAATCAAGCAGATTTCCGAAAGTACCGACGCGGTTATTTCGCGGATTTTCGGCTTTTTCGCCGCGTTTTTCACGGTGAAATATCTCGGATTCACCGCGTATGAAAAATGCGACGGTAAGGGGATTCTTTGCGCGCTGCCCTGCTTTTTTGTCGCGCTTTTAAATCCGCCGATTCTCGCGCTGATTTTCAAAAATTCTTCGCTCGATTATTCGGGCGGTAAAATGGCGGCGTATGCTCTGATGTTTGCGGCGGAATGTATCTGCGTGGCGGCGTTTGAAGAAACGCTTTTCCGCGGCGCGGTGTTTTTAACGCTGCTTGAAAACCGCAGAAACGGCGGCGGCAGGATTCTCGCTTCGGCGGCGATTTCGGCGGCGATTTTCGCGGCGGCGCATATTCTGAATTTCTTCACGTCTTCCCCGGGCGCGGTGTTTTTGCAGATGGGGTATTCGTTTCTTCTGGGCGGTATGTGCGCCTACACGCTGCTCTGCACGAAAAATCTCGGCTTCTGTATCGCCCTGCACGCGATTTTCAATTTTTGCGGCATGCTCGCCGAAAAATTCGGCAGCGGCAGCTGGGCGACTGTGCCGATCATTGCTTTCACCTGCGTTCTCGGCGTAATCGTGGCGGCGATCGTGTTGCACGGCTTTCTGAAAATGAAAAAGGAAGACTGCGATTGCTTCTTCAAAAATCGGGGAATTTAAGGCAAAAACATTTTCAGACGACATATCGAATACTTTTGCCGATAATCTGTATGTACTTCTTCGCCTTTCCGTGCTATAATAGAAGCGGAGGACGAAATTATGGAAACCGCAAACATATCGCACCGCGCGATCGGGGCGCATGAAAAGGCGTTTATCGGCGACGGCGCGGAAAAATGCGCGCAAAAAACGTGCGGAATTGCTATGAAAAACGTGCGGCACGCATTGCAGCTTGCGTATCGCAAAACGGACGGGGGCTACACGCTGCTCGGCTGCCGCGTGCGCGCGGAAGGCGCGCGGGACGAAATTACGTGCTGCGGCTTTTAAACGAAGCGGGTGAGAAATCTTTCACCGAGTACCCCCATTGCGCCGAAAAATTCGAAGCGTTGATGGAAAACGTCGCGCGGGAAATCGCGGAAGCCTGACGGCAAAGCAAACAGCATAAAAACGCCGCAAAAACGGCGGCGGAAACGGCATAAATCGCGCGGAAAAAGCATAA
>CALARO010000036.1 GCA_937888935.1 uncultured Clostridia bacterium | reverse complement strand
TCGTAAAGCCCCGCGTACCCGAGCGAAATCGTGGAATATCCGCCGTACAAAAGCTTGTCGATCGTTTCGCCCTTTTTAAGCCGAGCCAAAGCGCCGTACTGCCACAAAATCGGCGCGGCGTCAGAAACCGTTCCTTTCAGGCGGTTGTGCCGGCACATCAACGCGCGATAGCAAAGATCCAGCCGTTCGTCGAAAATCTTCCGGAATTTGTTTTCGTCGCCGCCCGAAGAAAGTGCCACGTCCACGAGATTGATCGTCACAACGCCCTGATTGAATCTGCCGTAATACTTCGGCTTGCCGTTCTCGTCCACATACGGAGTCAGAAAGCTGCGGCAACCCATGCAGGTGTAGCAATGCCCTTCGCCGTTCTTGTCGATCTTGTATTCGAGCATCTTCTTTTCCGAAATATAATCGGGTACCATGCGCTTCGCCGTGCATTTTGCCGCAAGCTCGGTAAGATACCAGTATTTCGAATCTTTCGTAATATTATCCGGTTCAAGCACGTATATAAGCTTCGGGAACGCGGGCGTAATCCACGCCCCAGATTCGTTCTTCACGCCCTGAATACGCTGTTTCAGCGTTTCTTCGATAATCACGGCAAGATCGGCTTTTTCCTGATCGTTTCTCGCCTCGTTCAGATACATAAACACCGTAACAAACGGCGCTTGACCGTTGGTGGTAAGCAAAGTCACCACCTGATACTGTATCATCTGAATACCTTTTCTCACCTCGTCGCGAAGGCGTTTTTCGGCAATCTGCGCGATGTGTTCTTCGTCCGTGATATTCACAAGCGCAAGCTCGTCCGCCACTTCTTTGCGGATCTTTTTGCGGCTGATATCCACGAACGGCGCAAGATGCGTAAGCGAAATACTCTGCCCGCCGTACTGATTCGAAGCCACCTGCGCGATAATCTGCGTGGCGATATTGCACGCCGTAGAAAAGCTGTGCGGCTTCTCGATCAGCGTACCCGAAATCACCGTGCCGTTCTGCAACATGTCTTCAAGATTCACAAGATCGCAGTTATGCATGTGCTGCGCAAAATAATCGGCGTCGTGGAAGTGAATAATCCCCTCGTCGTGCGCGGCAACAATATCTTCGGGCAGCAGAATACGGCGCGTTAAATCCTTGGAAACTTCGCCCGCCATATAATCGCGCTGCACGCTGTTCACCGTGGGGTTTTTATTCGAATTTTCCTGCTTCACCTCTTCGTTGTTGCACTCGATCAGGGTGAGAATATGCGCGTCCGTCGTGTTCGCCTTTCTCGCAAGCGCGCGCGAATAACGATAGGTGATATACTTGCGCGCGAGAGAAAAAGCGTTCATCGCCATCAGGCGATCTTCCACCATATCCTGAATTTCTTCCA
>CALARO010000035.1 GCA_937888935.1 uncultured Clostridia bacterium | reverse complement strand
GGTATGTAAATGCGGCGCAACGCTCGATAAAGCGTTCGTGAAGAAAGCGAAAGCGGCTGCGGCGGAAGCGGAAGCGCCCAAGAAGAGAACGAGAAAGCGTGCGGCGAAAGCGGAAGAAACCAAAACGGAATCTTCTTCGAACGAGTAACGAGGTAGAGCAAAATGGCAGAAAAGGTATATAAAAACAGAGTGAAGGAAAAGTACGAAAAAGAAGTAGTGCCTTTCCTTATGAAGAAATTCGGCTACAAATCCGTAATGCAATGCCCCCGCCTCGTGAAGATCGTGATCAACACGGGTCTCGGCGACATTAAGGACAATGCGAAATCCATTCAGGTCACCGAAAACGAAATCAAGCAGATTTCCGGTCAGAAGCCGATCCTTACGAAAGCGAAGAAGTCCGTAGCGAACTTCAAAGTGCGCGAAGGGCAGACGATCGGTATCAAGGTAACGCTTCGCGGCGACAGAATGTACGACTTCTACGATAAATTCGTATCCATCGCGCTTCCTCGTTTAAGAGACTTCCGCGGGGTATCGGATAAAGCGTTCGACGGGCGCGGGAACTATTCCGTAGGCTTGAAAGAACAACTGATCTTCCCCGAAATCACTTACGATCAGGTGGAAAAGATCCGCGGCATGGACGTGGCGATCGTAACCACCGCGAATACCGATGAAGAGGCAAGAGAGTTGCTGCGCGCGCTCGGCATGCCGTTCAAGAAGTAAGGAGAGAAGAAAATGGCAAAGAAGTCAATGATAAACAAGCAACAGAGAACGCCCAAGTTTTCCACGAGAGCGTACACGCGCTGCACGATTTGCGGAAGACCTCACGCGGTTTTGAGAAAGTATGGCGTTTGCCGTATCTGTTTCAGAAATCTTGCGTACAAGGGTGAAATTCCCGGCGTTAAGAAATCGAGTTGGTAACACGGAGGAAACGAATATGACAGATCCCATCGCAGATATGCTTACGAGAATCAGAAACGCGATCATCGCCAGAAAAGAAACGGTGGAAGTACCTTCTTCCGTGATGAAAAAGGCGATTGCCGACATTCTTCTTGAAGAGGGCTACGTGAAAGACGTGCAGCTCGTAGAGGACGGCTACAACGGCAAAATCGCGATCACGCTGAAATACAGCGACAAGAAATCGGTAATCACCGGTATCGAAAGAGTGTCCCGTCCGGGGCTTCGTTCGTACACCGGCGTAGAAAAAATGCCCAAAGTGCTTAACGGTATCGGTACGGTAATTCTTACCACGAACAAAGGCATCATGACGGGCAAACAGGCAAAGGCACAGAACGTAGGCGGCGAAGTGCTTTGCTACGTCTGGTAAAGGAGGGCAGAAGGTATGTCGAGAATCGGAAAAATGCCTGTTGCGCTTCCTCAGGGCGTAACGGTAGAATTTAAAAACGGCGTGGTTACGGTGAAAGGCGGCAAAGGCACGCTTTCCCGCGAAATCACGGGCAACATCGACGTTGTGGTGGAAGACGGACACGCGATTGTGAAAGCGCTCGATACGCTTCCCGAAACCAACGCGAAGCACGGCCTTTACAGAGCCTTGCTCGCGGGCATGGTGAAAGGCGTACACGACGGCTTTTCGAAAGCGCTCGAAATCAAGGGCGTCGGCTGGAAAGGACAGGTGCAGGGCAATAAGCTCGTGCTGAACGTAGGCTTCTCGCACCCCGTAGAATTTGTAGCGCCCGAGGGCATCAAATTCGAATGTCCCACTCTCACCGACATCGTCGTATCCGGCATCAGCAAAGAGCTTGTCGGACAGACGGCTGCGAACATCAGAGCGGTAAGAGAACCCGAACCTTATCACGGCTACGGTATCCGTTATAAAGACGAGTACGTAGAACACAAGGAAGGCAAGACGTCCGGTAAGGCGAAGAAATAAGGAGAGCGCTTAATATGATTTCGAAAATTGATAAAAATACAGTCAGACAAAGACGTCACGCCAGAGTGCGCAAAACTGTGACCGGCACGGCCGCAGCTCCTCGTCTCAACGTGTACAGAAGTCTTAATCACATCTACGCGCAGATCATCGACGACAGAGCCGGCAACGAAAAGGGCGGCGTAACGCTCGCGGCGGCTTCCACAATGGATAAAGACGTGAAAGCGCAGCTCGAAGGCTTAACGAAAACGGACGCGGCGAAAGTGGTAGGCAAAGTGCTTGCCGAGCGCGCGCTGAAAAAGGGCGTCGAAACGGTGGTATTCGACAGAGGCGGTTACCTTTACACGGGACGCGTAAAGGCGCTTGCCGACGGCGCAAGAGAAGCCGGACTTAAATTTTGACGGGAGAGAAGATTATGGCAGACGAAAAAAGAGAAAACAGAAGACCTCAAAGACGTCAGGCTGAAGACGACGGCTTGATCAAAAAGCTCATCGAAATCAACCGCGTATCCAAGACGGTGAAGGGCGGTAAAAACGCTCGTTTCGCGGCTCTTGTGATCGTAGGCGACGGAAAGGGCAAAGTAGGCGTAGGCACGGGCAAAGCGAAAGAAGTACCCGAAGCCATCGACAAAGCCACTCTTCGCGCGAAGAAAAACATGATCGCGATTCCCGTTGTGGATAACACCATTCCCCACCAGATCATCGGTAAATTCGGCAGAGGCGCGGTGCTTATGATGCCCGCCGCCGAAGGTACGGGCGTGATCGCGG
>CALARO010000034.1 GCA_937888935.1 uncultured Clostridia bacterium | reverse complement strand
ATTTCGGGGTAAAAACCTATTGAATTATGGCAACGAAAAGAAGAAAAAGAAAGAATCAGAGAAAAGCGGCGGTAAAATTGCCGCTTTTCGTCGTCATTTTGCTGATTGTACTCGCGGTGGCGTGCTACATTTTATACACGCAGGGATTTTTCGATAAATGGCTGAAAAAGAAAGAGATAGTCACCGACGATCTGCAAATTCATTTTCTGGAAACGGGCAATCAGTACACGGGCGACTGCACGCTGATCAAAGTGGGAAACACCGAAATTCTTGTGGACGCCGGTTCGCGGCAGGCTTCGGCGAAAACGATTACCGAATACGTGAAAAATTACTGCTCGGACGGCGTTCTCGAATACGTGATCGCCACGCACGCCGATCAGGATCATATCGCGGGGTTTGTGGGAAATTCGAGCGTAAAAGGCATATTCGAAGCGTTTGAGTGCCGGACGATTATTGATTTTGCGCGCAGTTCGAAGCCGCTTGCTACAAAAAGCGGGAATGATACGCTTTATAAGCAATACCTTGATAAGCGCGACGCGGCGGTGGCGGCAAGCGAGCAGACGGTGCATTATACCGCGCTCGATTGCTGGAACAACGCGAACGGCGCGCAGCGGACTTACGAGCTTGCGCCCGATATTACGCTGAATTTTCTGTATCAGAAATTCTACGAAGAAGATACGACGGACGAAAACAATTATTCCGTGTGCTTCTTGCTTACGCAGGGCAATAATAACTATCTGTTTACGGGCGATCTTGAAAAAGAAGGCGAAAAATCGCTTGTTGAAAAGAACGAATTGCCGCGGTGCAAGCTTTTCAAGGCGGGGCATCACGGCTCGAAAACTTCTTCGAACGACATTCTGCTTGAAAAAATCCGCCCCGAAATCGTGTGCGTTTGCTGCTGCTGCGGAAGTACGGAATATACTAAAAATATAGAAAACGTTTTCCCCACGCAGGATTTTTGCGACCGCGTGCTGAAATATACCGATAAAATTTACGTAACCACGATGTATTCGGACGACGAAAGCACGGGAAATCACGTTTCTTTAAACGGAAATATTATCGTTTCGTCGAACGGGGGCGAAGTGAAAGTAACCTGTTCGGGCAGCAGCGAGCCGTTCACGAAAAGCGAATGGTATCTTACGTATCGCAAAAAAGCCGCGTAAAAACGGCGGATAAACGGCTGATTAAAGGGCGGGCGGAACGTTTATTTCAGGAAAAAACGGTGGCAAAAAATGTCGAGATATGAAAGAATTATCGGTTTGCTCGGCGAGAGCGGACTTAGAAAACTGAAAAACGCGAAAGTGCTGATTTTCGGCGTAGGAGGCGTGGGCGGCTACGCGGCGGAAGCTCTTGCACGCACGGGCGTGGGGCAGCTTCACGCGGTGGACGGCGACGTTGTGGCGGATTCGAATATCAACCGGCAGATTATCGCGCTGACTTCCACGCTCGGGCAGAACAAAGCCGAAGTTTTCGCTGCGCGCGCGAAGGACATCAACCCCGAAATCGACGTGCGGGCGTTTCCGATTTTTTTCAACGCGGAAACGGCGGATACGTTTGATTTTTCCGCATACGATTACGTGATCGACGCGGTGGACGACGTGGCGGCGAAAACGGAAATTATCGTGCGCGCTACGGCGGCGGGCGTACCCGTGATTTCGGCGATGGGGGCGGGGAATAAGCTCGATCCCACGCAGTTTAAAGTATCGGATATTTCGAAAACGAGCGTATGCCCCCTGGCGCGCGTGATGCGGCGCAAGCTGAAAGAACACGGCGTGAAGCATTGCAAAGTGGTGTATTCCACGGAAATCCCCGTGAAGAGAAGCGTGCCGCCCGCAAGCGTGGCGTTTGTGCCTTCGGTGGCGGGCTTAATCATCGCGGGCGAAGTGATCCGCGATATTGCGGGAGTAAACGCTGCCTTAAAGGAATAAAAAACTTCAAAGATACGAAAAAAAACCCGCTTCGCAGCAATTTGCGAAACGGGTATATTTGTAAAAAAAAGGCCTTATTTATTCAGATCCCAGTCGATGGGCGCGACGCCGTGCGCGGCTAAATACTCGTTCGTTTTCGAAAAATGCCGGCAGCCGAAAAATCCGTTGTACGCCGAAAGCGGCGAAGGGTGCGCGCACTCTAAAATCAGGTGCTTTTTCGTATCGATCAGCGGCTTTTTGCTGCGCGCGTTGCCGCCCCAAAGGATAAATACCACGTGTTCCTTTTTCTCGGAAATCAGCCTGATCACGTTGTCCGTAAACCATTGCCACCCGCATTTCGAGTGCGAATTCGCCTGATGCGCCCGCACGGTGAGCGACGTATTCAAAAGCAGCACGCCTTCTTTCGCCCATTTCGTGAGATCGCCGTTTTTCGGCGGCTCGCAGTCGAGATCGCTTTTTAATTCCTTGAAAATATTGATAAGAGAAGGCGGCGGCTCAACGCCGTCTTTCACCGAAAAACAAAGCCCGTGCGCCTGACCTTCGTTGTGGTACGGATCTTGCCCCAGAAGCACCGCTTTCACATTGGAAAACGGCGTGAAACGAAAGCAGTTATATAAGTCGTACATATCGGGGTACACCGTGTGCGAAGAGTATTCTTCGATTAAAAACCGACGGATTTTTTTATATTCTTCCGCCTGAAAAAGGGGAGCTAAAATTTCGTTCCAATCGCCTAAATCAATCATTTTTTTATCCTTTGCTTATTTTTTACGGGGCGGCGAAAATCAGCCGGGTAAATCAGCCGATCGCCGCGAAAATTCCGGGCAACGCCTTTTCGAGATTTTCAAGCGCGGCGGCGCGGTTTTTTAAATACTGATCGGTGGTGCTGCCGCTGCCCGCTACGTCGGAAATCGCCTTGAAAGAATACGCCGGCACGCCCGCGCTCTTCGCCGCCTGCACGATCGCCCCGCCTTCCATATCGCGGATGTCCGCACCGAGCGTTTTCGTTAAAAGCGCGTAGTCCGCCGCCGAATCGTTGAATCTGTCCGCCGTGGCGAGCGCGCGCGGCGAAAATCGGGCGGTAAGCGCGGCGGGCAGGGGGGAAAGCGCGAGATAGTTTTCGGAATACTCGTTGAGCGTGCCGATTTTTCCGCCGTTCAACTGCGTTAAGTCGAAATCGAATTGCACGGCTTTTTCGACGGAGTACACTTCGCAAAGCCGCGTGGTTTCGTTTAAGCCGCCCGCCACGCCGAAATTGAGCAGCGCGGAAGGGCGGTAGATCGCAAGCGCAGCGCCCGCGCCGAGCGCGGCGTTTGCTTTGCCCACGCCGCAAAGCAGCAGCGAAAATT
>CALARO010000033.1 GCA_937888935.1 uncultured Clostridia bacterium | reverse complement strand
AGTATCAGGCGCGATTTGCCCGCTAAATCAGTTCAAGCTTATTTCCATTCGGCTGTTTTCCGTTGCTCGGCACAAAAGCCGATCTTGCCGATAAGCTCGCCTTCGATCCCGCGCGTCAAAAGCGCAAGGTGCTGTACCCCGAAGTGTGCGAAATTTTCAAAGACTACACCGTGTATATCGGCGGATCTTCCTCGTTTGATTTTTCGGGAAAGAGTTATAATAAGTACGAGGCAATTATGCGTTATGCCGCAGAGAACGGCTATAAGAAAGACGAAATTCTCTACGTCGGCGACGATTTCGGCGCGGGCGGCGGCGATAGTCATATCCGGCTCGGCGGCATCGACTATATCGAAATCGACGACTACCGCAATTTAAAAGCGCGGCTGGCGGCATATCTGAAATAAAGCAATGAATAAAGCAAAAAGGAAGCAAAAAAATGTTTGACGTAATCGTAATCGGCGGGGGCGTAATCGGCGGCTTAACGCTGCGCGAACTCGCAAAATACAAATTAAGCTGCTGCATGCTCGAAAAAGAAAGCGACGTATGCATGGGCGCAAGCAAGGCAAACAGCGGCATCGTGCATGCGGGTTTCGACGCGCCGCAAGGCTCGCTGAAAGCGAAATTCAACGTGGCCGGAAACAAAATGATGCCTGAAGTCTGCGCCGAACTCGGCGTAAAATATAAAAACAACGGCTCGCTCGTCGTGGCGTTTTCCAAGGAAGAAATTTCCACGCTGCAAGAATTGAAATCGCGCGGCGAAGCAAACGGCGTAAGCGGCTTGAAAATCGTAAATCAATCCGAGCTTCGCGCCATGGAAAAGAACATTTCCGATGAAGCTTTATCCGCGCTCTACGCGCCCACGGGCGGCATCGTCTGCCCCTACGAACTCACGATCGCGGCAATCGGCAACGCCATGGATAACGGCGCAAAACTGCATACGAATTTCTTCGTTACGGCAATCGAAAAAACGGGCGGCAGCAACGATAAAAACGGCAGCTATCTCGTCCGCTCGAAAAACGGCGAAACCGTCGAAGGAAAAGTTATTATCAACTGCGCGGGACTTGCAAGCGGCAAAATCGCCGCGCTCTGCGGCGACGAAATTAAAATCGGCGCGCGAAAGGGCGAATATATCCTGCTCGATCGCGAAAGCGGCGATTTCGTCAGCCACACCCTGTTTTTCACGCCCACCAAACTCGGCAAAGGCATTTTGGTTACGCAGACGGTAGATAACAATATCC
>CALARO010000032.1 GCA_937888935.1 uncultured Clostridia bacterium | reverse complement strand
GGAAGGCGTGCGGCTCGTTTCGGGAAAACGCAGGGGGATTTCTCTGTTCCTTGAAAAAGACGGCGTTTACGCGGACGTTTCCGTGAGCGTGCATTACGGGCATAACGTACCCGAGCTTGCTTATCGGATTCAGCAGTCGATCAAGCAGAACGTGGAAACGATGACGAGATACACGGTGAAAAAGGTGGACGTACACATTCAGGACGTGGTGTTTGACGAGCTGCCCGTGAAAGCCGAGCCGAAAAATGCGGAAAACGCAGACGGCGCGGAAAACGCGGCGCGCGCGGACGGACAGGCGAAAGTGGCGCAGACGGCTCAAACGGCAACGCAAGCTGTACAGGCAATGCAGGCTGCGCAGAATTAAGCCGCGAAAAACACGGGAAAAACAGATTACGATTTTACAGAGGTATTTATGAGAAACGATTGTCGCGAAGCGGCGATGTGCGTGCTTTTTGCCGAGCAATTCAACGAAGACGGCTGCACGAAAGAATTTATAGGTAGAGTTTACAAGAAATTCGGTCTTGAACGCAAGGAAGATCTGGAATTTGCGGACGCGCTTTTAAACGCGGTGAATACGCATAAGGCGGAAATCATCGGCACGATCGAAAACGCTTCGCATCACTATCTCGAAAACCGGATTTTTCCGCTGGATAAATGCGTGCTTATGCTTGCCGTGGCGGAAATTTTATATTTCGACGACAAAGAAATTCCGCCGGTGGTTTCGGTATCGGAAGCGACGAATCTTGCGAAAAAATATTCGGGCGATACGGCGGCCGATTTCGTGAACGGCGTGCTTTCGGGCATCATCAATAAAAAGGCGGACTGAAAGGCGGATCTTTACGGATTTGCGCGGTTTTTCGGGCGAAACGATCAAATTTTCGGGAAGAAAGAACATATGAAAATCATAGACGGAAAAGCTCTCGCGGCGAATATGCGGGAAGAATTGAAAGAAAAAATAGCGGCTTTCGGCGAGCCGATCACGCTTGCCGTGGTGCTGGCGGGCGAAAATCCCGCTTCGCAGGTGTACGTGAGAAACAAGGCGAAAGCGTGCGCGGAAGTAGGGATTAACTCGATTACGCGCTTATTGCCCGAAAGCTGCACGCAGGAAGAATTGGAAGGCGAGCTTACAAAGCTGGCGGCCGACGAAACGGTGAACGGCATTTTATTGCAACTGCCGTTGCCCGCGCATCTGAACGAGCGCGCGGCGTTGAAAAAGATTCCCGTGGAAAAAGACGTGGACGGATTCAACGAAGAGAACGTAGGGTTGCTCGCCACAAATCGCGGCGGGATTGCGGCTTGCACGCCGCTCGGCGTGATGAAAATGCTCGAATACGCGGGCGTATCGCCCTGCGGCAAACACGCCGTGGTGATCGGGCGAAGCAATACGGTGGGCAGGCCGATGGCGTTGCTTTTACTGAACGCGGACGCGACGGTGACGATTTGTCACAGCAAGACGCAAAATCTGAAAGAAATCTGCCGCGAAGCGGATATATTGATCGCGGCGATCGGTAGAAAGAAATTCGTGACGGCGGACATGGTGAAAGACGGCGCGACGGTGATCGACGTTGGAATTAATCGCGACGAGAACGGGAAACTCTGCGGCGACGTGGATTTTGAGAACGTGAGCAAAAAGGCTTACGCGATTTCGCCCGTACCCGGCGGCGTAGGGCCTATGACGATCACGATGCTGATGCACAATACTTTTCTGGCTGCGGAAAATCAAAGGGCGCGGCGGGAAGAACGGCAAGCGAAGAATTGATCTTCGCGGGCGTTCCGCTTTGCGCGGGCGCGAAGGGATAGCGAAAAGATGTTTAAAGAAAAATACGACGACTATTTAAAAGTATTCAACGACTATGCGGCGGGGTATTTCGCGAAGCTGAAAACGACTCCCGCGCTTTTGAAAGAGAGCATGGAATACAGCTTTTTAAGCGGCGGGAAGCGGATTCGCCCCGTGCTTACGCTTGCCGGGGCGGACGCGCTCGGCGAGGATTTCGAAGAAGCGTTGCCGTTTTCGCTCGCTGTGGAAATGATTCACACGTATTCGCTGATTCACGACGATCTTCCGGCGATGGATAACGACGATTTCCGGCGCGGGCAGCCTTCCAATCATAAAAAATTCGGCGAAGGGCATGCGGTTCTTGCGGGCGACGCGCTGATGAATACGGCGTATCTCTTATGCTTCGATATGTGCTTCAAGGGCGAAAAATACGTGCGCGCGGCGCATATTCTCTGCGAATACGCGGGCATCGACGGTATGCTTGCGGGGCAGTCGGCGGATTTGTTGTGCGCCGAGAAAGACGCGCCGATCGACGAGAAAACCTTGCGGTTTATCGACGAACACAAGACGGGAAAACTGATGCTCGCTTCCATTCTGATGCCGTGCGTGCTTGCGGAAAACAAGAATTATTTCGAGCTGGAACAATTCGGAAAGTATCTGGGAACGCTGTTTCAGATTACGGACGACATTCTCGACGAAACGGCGGATTTTACCGCGCTCGGCAAGACGGTCGGCAAGGATAAAAAGGAAAACAAGCTGACGTTCGTATCGCTTTACGGGGTAGACGGCGCGAAAATTCAGGCGGATATTTACGCTTCGGACGCGTATGCCGTGCTGGACGGAATTGACGGCGACACGAGCTTTTTGCGCGAGCTGATAACGTATGTGAGAAACCGCGAAAAGTAATTTTTACGAAAAAAGGCGCGAATTTAAGGCAAAAGACGAACGGGAAAGGACGAAGTGCCGTGGAAAAAAGCAGAACGTTGCGGGAAATTGCGCCCGCAGACATCAGAAAAATGACGAACGACGAGCTGAATGTGCTTTGCGACGAGCTGCGTTCGTTTATCTATGAAAAAGTTTCCGAATGCGGCGGGCATCTCGCTTCTAATCTCGGCGCGATCGAAGCGACCGTTGCGCTTTGCAACGTGTTCGACTTCACGAAAGATAAGATTATTTTCGACGTGGGACATCAATGCTATGCTTACAAAGCACTTACGGGGCGCGCCGATCAATTCGATACGTTGCGCAAGGAAGGCGGCATTTCGGGATTTCCCAAACGCGAAGAAAGTCCGTTCGATTTTTACGATACGGGGCATGCGGGAACATCGGTTTCGGCGGCGATCGGCATTGCGAAGGCGCGCGATCTGAAGAAAGAAGATTTTTCCGTGATTGCGTTTATCGGCGACGGCTCGTTTACGAAGCGCTTAACAGTCTGAAAATTCTCGGCACGAAAATTCTGATTGTTTTAAACGACAACGGCATGTCGATTTCGCCGACGGTGGGAGGCATGCACGAGATTTTAAACGATATCCGCGAAGGCGAAAAAACTTCGGCGAAAAAATCGGCGGGCGGAAACGACGGCGCGGCGGAAACTGATACGGATAGTAGTACGGATAAGCGCGCGGCGGGTATACGCTTTTTGGAAAGCTTTAATCTTACCTATCTCGGCGCGGTGGACGGAAACGAAGTGGACGAAATGACGGCGGCTTTAAAGCACGCGAAGCGGCTGCTGAAAGAAAAATCGGTGCTTTTGCATATCGTTACGAAAAAAGGTAAGGGGTACGGTTTTTGCGAAGAACACCCGGGCGAAACGCACGGCGTGCCGCCTGTGGGTGCGAAAAAAGAACGGGAATATTCCGAAATTTTAGGCGAAAATCTTACGAAGCTTGCGGCAAAAAACAACAAAATCGTGGCGGTGACGGCGGCGATGACCGACGCGCTTGGGTTGCGCGGGTTTTTCGAAGCTTATCCCGAGCGCGCGTTCGACGTGAGTATCTGCGAAGAAAACGCTGCCGTGCTTTGCGCCGCGCTCGCTACGGAAAGTTTGAAACCGTATTACGCAATTTATTCCACGTTTTTACAGCGCGCCTACGACGAAATCATTCATGACGTCTGCGCGCAGGATCTGCCCGTGACTTTCTGCATTGATCGGGCGGGGATTTCTGGCGCGGACGGGGAAACGCATCAGGGCGTTTTCGATATTTCGTATCTTTCAATGATACCGAATATGACGATCGTTGCGCCGAAGGACACGGAAGAGTTCGCGCGCTTTTTGAAATGGAGTGAAAAATTTCCGCATCCGCTTGCCATTCGCTATCCGCGCAGCGGGAAAGTGGTGTTTTCACGCCGATTGCCGAAAAAATTACCGATTTCGCGGCGGCTGAAAAGGATTTCTTACGGCTCGTGGGAATATCTTCACAAGTGCGAAAACAGCAAAATCACGATCATTGCGGCTGGCGAACGCTGCCTGATTATCGCATTGAAAACGGTGCGCGCGCTTGAAGAAAAGGGCATTACGGGAAAAATCGACGTGGTGAACGGAAGATTTATCAAGCCGCTCGATACAAAACTGCTCGCTTCGCTTCGCGGCAACGTGATTACGATAGAAGACAACGTTCTTGCGGGCGGCTTCGGCGCAGCCGTAGAACGTGAGCTTGCGGCGGAAGACGAGAATAAAACGCCCGAAAATCGAAGAATTTTCCGTGCGTTCGGGTATAAAGACTCGTTTATTCCGCAAGGCGGCGTGGCTTCGCTGCAAAGGCAGTACGGCGTTTCCTGCGAAGAAATACAAGCGTATTCAGAAGAGTTGCTGAAATAATTCATGTACTACGACAGACATAATAATTATGTGTAACAGAGTACTTAAAGGCGGTTAAAAAAGGATCGGACGATGAGAGCGGATAAATATTTTGCCGAACGCTTCGGTTCGCGCACGAAAGCCGCCGAAGAATTGGCGGCGGGAAGAATTTTACGCGGCGGTAAGCCGCTTTCGCCGAAAGACGAAGTGAAAACCAGCGACGAATTTGAATTTCTGGCAGCAAAAGAGCGCTTTGTTTCCGGCGGCGGATATAAGCTTTCCAAAGCGTTGAAGGAGTTTTCGTACGACTGCGCGGGGAAAACGTTTGCCGATATCGGCGCGAGTACGGGCGGTTTTTCCGATTGTCTGCTGCAAAACGGCGCGGCGAAGGTGTTTGCCGTGGATGTGGGCGAAAGCCTTTTAGCCGAGCGTCTGAAAAACGATCCGCGCGTGATTTCGATGGAAAACGTGAACGCGCGGTATCTGAAAGCGGAAGACTTTCCGTGCGAGCCGGACGGGATTGTTGCGGACGTATCGTTTATTTCGTTAAAGCACATTTTCCCCGTGATTTCGGCGGTTCTCGGCGGAGGGAAAGACGCGGTCGTGCTGATCAAACCGCAATTCGAGTGCGAAAACAAGGGCATCGGCAAAAGCGGGATCGTGAAAAAGACGGAACACAAAAAAATCGTGAAAAAAGTGCTTGGTTACGCGGCGGAAAACGGGCTTTTGCCCGTGAAAATCACAAACGCGCCGCTGAAAAAAGGCAAAAATATCGAATACGTG
>CALARO010000031.1 GCA_937888935.1 uncultured Clostridia bacterium | reverse complement strand
ATCGGAACTGCCGTTTTCGCCCGCAAAAAGCGCGATCAGCGCAAACGCCGCGTACACGATAATTTTCGCAAGGCTCACAAGCGAGCTGATCTTTTGGTAAACCGTATAGGCATCCGAGCCGTAAGTAATGCCGCAAAGCGAAATCAACTGCGAAATCAGCGAAGTCAGCATATTCGCCGCCGTGAATATAAGCGTCACGATCAACGCTTTTTTCGTTTCGCCTTTCAAAGCTTCGTCATCCGATTTCAGCCAGAAATACCCGCCGCACAAAGCGAACGCCACAATGTTTAAGTACGCGCTCGCCCACACGATTAAACTGCCGAACTTTTTTCCGATTTTTTTCATGTTTCCAACACCTCGCAAAAATTTTTTTACACAGTTTTTTCCGCGCCGATCGTGCAAACGCTTGTATAAATACCCGCGTAAATCCGCGCGCGATCGCCGCTTCTCTATTCTATGCGCCTATATTGTATCATAATTCCGCGCCGCGTGTCAACGGTTTGAAAGAAATTTCGCCCGCGCGGCAAAACTTTTTCGCCAAAAACGCTTAAAATCCGACGAAATCGCACAAAATTTCCGCGTTTTTATCCGTTATAATTTTTAGGCGTACCGAAAGGGCGCGGCGAAAAGCAAAGCGATAAAAAGGGAGATACGTGCAATGAAAGCGAGCGCAACGAAGAAAAACGGCGTTTTACATTTTTATTTCGAAGGCGAGTTAGACGAACACGCCGCGCGGCAGATCCGCCGCAGGATCGACGCGTTCATAGATGAAAACGCCGCCGCCGAAAGCGCGGTATTTCATCTCACGCACGTCACGTTTATGGATTCCACGGGCATCGGCTTTTTTATCGGCAGATACAAAAAGCTCGCCGTCTACTCGATCCCCGCGTATTTTGCGGACGTCGGCTGCGAAGCGGATAAAGTGCTTTCGCTTTCGGGCGTGTACACCGTAGTGCCTAAATTGCCGCCCGCGGCGGATCAATATGCAGCGGGGCAAAGCGCGGGACAAGGCGCGGCGGGGCAATACGTCGCAGGCAGAGAAACAGATCATAGCATAAACGGCGGGAGGAGAGCGTAAATGAAAAACCGTATGATTTTAAAAATATCGGCGATCGGCGAAAACGAAGGGTTTGCGCGCAGCGCGGTGGCGGCGTTCGCGGCGAATCTCGAACCCACGATCGACGAGCTTTCCGATTTGAAAACCGCCGTATCCGAAGCGGTTACAAACTGCGTGGTGCATGCCTATAAAGGCGCGGAAAGCGCGGAAAATTATATCGAAATCACCTGTGAAGCGGATACAAAAGCGTGCGAACTACATATCGAACTTGCCGATACGGGTTGCGGCATCGAGAACGTAGAAAAGGCGCTGCAACCGTTTTTCACCACTTCCGAAAATGCGGAACGCTCGGGCATGGGTTTCACCATCATGCAAACGTTCACCGACGGCTGCGAAGTGGAAAGCAGCGCGGGCGCAGGCACGCGGGTGCGCATGAAAAAGAAATTCGGCAAAAAGGCAGGGGATAATGCTGAATGACGAACAAACTTCTGCGCTGATAAAACAGGCGAAACAAGGCGACGGCGCGGCGAAAGAAACGCTCATTTCCGAAAACGTGTCGCTCATAAAATGCATCGTGAAGCGGTATTTAAATAAGGGCGTTGAATACGACGATCTCTTTCAGCTCGCCTGCATGGGCTTTTTAAAGGCGATCGCGGGCTACAACGAAGCGTTCGAAACGAAGTTTTCCACCTACGCCGTGCCGATGATCGCGGGCGAAATCAAGCGTTTCATGCGCGACGACGGCAGCGTGAAGGTATCCCGCGCCATCAAACAGACGGCAAAGGAAATCAACGGCTTTATTTCAGATTTTTCGCTGAAAAACGGCAGAAAACCCGCCCTTAGCGAAATCGCGGCGGCGTTTTCCATCGAAGAGAGCGAAGCGGCGTTTCTCATCGGCTCGTCTAAAATGCCCCTGTCTTTGCAAAGCGATCGGGGCGGCGGCGACGAAGAAGACGGCAGAACGCTGATGGATACCATCGCCTCGGGCGAAGGCGAAGAAGAGCTGCTCGATAAACTGCAATTAAAAACCGCGCTTGCCGCGCTTTCGGAACGCGACCGCAAGATTATTTTTCTTCGATACTTCCGCGATAAAACGCAGAGCGAAGTGGCGGGCATGATCGGGGTATCGCAGGTGCAGATTTCGCGTATCGAAAGCCGCATTTTAAAGGACTTCAAAGAGCGCATGCGCTCGGTATAAACTTTTCGCGCAACGCTTGACAAGATCCGCAATCCGTGGTATACTTTCATAAAATACAATCGCAAAGGAAGTACGAAAAATGGCGGAAAAGGCAAAGAAAAAAGTGTGGTGGCAAAAACTTATTATCGCGCTCGGTATCGCGGCAATCGTGGTTGTCGTGTTTTTCGGGGCGGTGATCGGGTACTTTAAAATTCCCGTAAGCGGGTACTATAAAGCGAGCGAAAAGGCGTTTAAAATTCCCGGCTCGTCCGATGGGTTTATCGCGCAGGGCATTTCTTACGACGATCGCGAAGATACGTTTTTTATCACGGGGTATATGAAAGATAAAAGCGCGTCGCCCGTGTATCTCGTGAAAAAATCCGACGGCAAAAAAGCCAAGGCGAAAACGCTGTATTTAAAGGCGGAAGACGGATCGGATTATACGGGGCATTGCGGCGGACTTACCGTGCATGGCGATTATATCTATGTGGCGGGCAGCGGTAAGCATTGCCTGTACGTGTATTCGTATGCGGAAGCCTTGGCGGCGGAAGATCATTCTTCGCTCGTATGCAAGGGCGAATTTAAAATCGAAAGCGAAGACAAATCCGATTATCTCGGCGTGGCGTTCGTCACCGTGTGGGATAACGAACTCGTGGCGGGCGAATTTTACCGCGAGCAGAACTACCCCACGCCCGATTCTCACAAGCGCGTAACGAAAAGCGGCGAAACCAACACGGCGATGGCGGTGAGCTTTGCCTTTGCGGACGGCTCGGAAAACGACGGCGAAACGGCGTTCGGCTTGAAAAAACAGCCTTCCAAAGCGATTTCTATGCCGGGGCTTGTGCAGGGCGCGTATTTCGAAAACGGCAAAGCGGTGCTTTCCACGTCTTATGCCGTGGCGTTTTCGCACCTTTACGAATACGACCTTGCAAAAGCGGCTACGGGCGAAACGGCGAAGCTTTTAGGCAAAGATCTGCCCCTGTATTCGCTGGATAATTCTTCGCTGGAAAAAGACTATAAAATCGCGCCGATGAGCGAAGAAATCATTCTCGTGAACGGCAAAACGTACGTGATGTGCGAATCGGCTTCAAATAAGTATATTTTCGGCAAATTCACGGGCGCAAAATGGTGCTACGCCACCGATTTAAGCAAAATCAAATAGAATTCGTATATAATTCAAAAAGCCGCACAAACTGCATTTGCAGGGGGTAGCGGCGGAATGAACGACATTCGAAGCGAAGAAACGGAAGAGAAAAACGAAGAAGAAAGCATGCAGACGGGCGGCGAGCTTAGCTGGCTGCATTATCTCGCGAAAATCGAAGATCTGGCGGAAAAGAAGAGTAAAATTTATTCGCGGCTATTATTCAACCCCGCGCTGGCGCAGGATATGGAACGGCTCGCCGTTTCGCATGCGCAAGGCAAAAAATCGCTTTTAACGCTTGCGAAAAAAGAGCAGGCATAGGCGGAAAACAGGGGAATATTCATGAAAAACGCGAAACGTGACATCACTTTAAACGAGAAAGACAGTATCGAAGATATGGCGCAAACCGAGCGCGCTTTGTTCTTTGCGTTTGCCCGTGCGCTCTTTGCCGTGAACCGCAAAGAAACGCGGGAAACGCTTTGGAAAGGCATGGAACGCGCCGCGAAAAACGCGTTCTTCTTATCGGAAATCGCGGAAAATACGGCTGAAAAATAATAAAAAAACGCAAAAAAACCGCAAAAAAATGGGGAAAAGTACGGCGAAAAGCTGTACTTTTTTCGTATTTTGTGCTATAATTCGGGTGTGTTTCTTAGAAAAACGTTCGATTTTAAAAGAAAAACGTTCGATTTTCGAAGAAAAAGGAGCAAATATGAAAGAAAAAACGAAAGAAAAGAAGAGAGGTTTCAAGAAATTTTTCGACGAATTCGGAAAGTTTATCATGCGCGGCAACGTACTCGATCTTGCCGTAGGCGTAATCGTGGGCGGGGCATTCACGGCGATCGTGAACGCGCTTTCCGATCACATTTTAAAGCCGATCATCAATTTTCTGCTCGCACTGATTCTGGGCGAAGACTCGCTTGAAAATATTTATACGTATCTTAAAAAATCGTACACGGCGGAAGGAACGGTGGAACTCGCTTCTTCCATTTATATCGACTGGGGCGCGTTTATCAACGCCATCATCAACTTCCTTTTAATCGCGTTCGTGCTGTTCTGTATTGTGAAGACGATTAACAAAGTGGCGGAGGCACACGATAAAATGTGGGACGACGCGGATTTGCCCCGCAAAAAGAAAATTTACGAGTACAGAAGAAGCGGCTTAACGAAGAAGCAGGCGATTGCGAAGTACAAAGAAGAATTGAAACTTCTCGCCGAAAAGAAAGCCGCCCAAGAAGCCGCGGCGAAGAAAGCCGCCGAAGAAGCCGCCGCCGAAGCGGAAAGAAAAGCTACGGAAAATACCCGTCTGCTGGAACAAATCGTAGAGCTTTTAAAAGAAAATCGGGCAAAATAGAAAAATCCGCCGGAATTTCGTTGACGAAACGCGAAAAATCGGCTATAATAACAGTAAATAAACGCTACGACGAAGTTTGGAATGTTTTTCCGTTGCTTAAAAAAGCAATGCAAAAAGCGCGCGCAAAGAGAATACCGTTCCCGGGCTGAAAAACGGTATCGGCGCGGAAAGCAAACCGTTTCCCTTCCGAGCGGCGGGGCAGAAAGGCGCGCAGGGCAAAAAGCGGCGCGGCAAAGTAGGCTTCGACGGCGCGCCCACGATACGGGCGGAAACAAGGCTTTGCATGGCTTGATTTTAAGCCGCGGAACGCAAGGCGAAAACAGGTGGTACAGCGAAAAAACAATCGCCCTGTTTCGGCAGAAAACGCCGAAGCGGGGCTTTATTATAATAAAAACACGCGAGGAGTGAAAGCAATATGCAGAAAGAAATCGAAGAATTACGGCAAAAAGTGACGAGCGCGCTGAAAGAAACGAAAGCGGTGCGCGCGTTGTACGATCTGAAAACGCATTTTCAATCGGAACTCAAAGGCATTTCAAGCGGCATGAAAGACCTGCCCAAAGAAGAACGTCCCGCGTTCGGCAAGCTTTTGAACGAATTTAAAAACGGCGTGGAAGCCATGTTTGAAGAGCGCGCCGCCGCTTTGAAAGAAGAAGAAATGCAGAAAAAGTACGAAGCCGAGCGCGTGGACATCACGCTGCCCGGAAGATCGCGCGAAGCGGGCGCGGCACACCCGATCACGCTGGTGAAAAATCAGCTGATCGACATTTTCGCCGGCATGGGTTTCAAAATTTTCGAAGGGCCTGAAATAGAGACGGATTATTATAATTTCACCGCGCTCAACACTCCCAAAGATCACCCCGCGCGCGATATGCAGGATACTTTCTATCTTGCCGAAAATCTGCTGCTTCGCACGCAGACTTCCGCCGGGCAGATCCGCGTGATGGAAAGCGAAAAGCCGCCGATCAAGATTTTATCGCCGGGGCGCGTGTTCCGCTCGGACGACGACGCCACCCATTCCCCGATGTTCCATCAGATGGAAGGACTTGTGGTGGACGAAGGCATTACGCTGTGCGATTTGCAGGGCATGCTTTCGGAATTCGCGAAAAAAATGTTTACTTCCGCTACGAAGGTGCGGCTGCGCCCTTCGTACTTCCCGTTCACCGAGCCGAGCGTGGAAGTGGATTTAAGCTGCTGCGAGTGCGGCGGCAAGGGATGCCGGCTTTGCAAAGGCACGGGCTGGATAGAAGTTCTCGGCGCGGGCATGGTGAATCGTAAGGTGCTTGAAAATTGCGGCGTAGATCCCGATAAATACACGGGGTTTGCGTTCGGCATGGGCATCGAGCGTATCGCGATGCTCAAATACGGCGTAAACAACATTAAAGCGTTATTCGAAAACGACGTGCGCCTGCTGCGCCAATTCGCGAAGTAAGGCAAAGCGCAGGGCATACAGAGAACAAGGAGAGAAAGAAATGAAAGTACCTTACAGTTGGCTGAAAGATTACGTGGATATAAACCTTCCCGCGGACGAGCTTGCCAAAAAGCTTTTTTCCTGCGGCTTCGAAGTGGAAGAAATTATTTATCTCGGCAATAAAATCAATCGCGTGGTGGTGGGCGAAGTGAAAGCTCTTACCCCGCACCCGGACAGCGATCACATGCAGATCTGCGTGGTGGACTGCGGCGAAGAATACGGGCGCGATCTGCAGATCGTAACGGGCGCGCCGAACGTGTATGTGGGCATGCGTACGCCCGTTGCGCTCGATAATTCCACGGTGTGCGAAACCAACCCCGCGCAGCTGGAAAAGAACCCGGACGGCGTGAAGAAAATCAAGAAAGGCAAGCTTCGCGGCGTGGAATCGTGCGGCATGCTCTGCTCGGGCGAAGAACTCGGAATCAACGAAGATTTTTACGAAGGCGCGGAAGTGAACGGTCTGCTCGATTTAAAGGGCAACCCGCCGCTCGGCGAAGACATTAAAAAAGTGGTGGGGTTGGACGATTATATTTTCGATATTTCGATTACGGCGAACCGCCCGGACTGCCAATGCGTATTCGGCATTGCGCGCGAAGTGGCGGCGATTACGAAAACGCCTTTGAAATCGCCCGATATTTCGTTTGAAGAATACGCCACGAAAGCCGCGCCGATTTCGGTGGACGTGCAAGCGCCCGATCTCTGCCCACGCTATATCGGCAGATACGTGGAAGGCGACGAAGCGGGCATGAAGAAGCAATCGCCCGCGTGGCTGAGAAAGCGGCTTGCGCTTTGCGGGTTGCGCTCGATTTCGCCCGTGGTGGATATTACGAATTTCGTGCTTTTGGAACTCGGTCAGCCGATGCACTCGTTCGACGCGGACGAGATTGCGGGCAGAAAAATCATCGTGCGCCGCGCGCATGAAGGCGAAAAAATCGTTACTCTGGACGAGAAAGAATTTACGTTAAGCGGCGATAATCTCGTGATCTGCGACGGGAATAAACCCGTGGCTCTCGCCGGCATTATGGGCGGATTGAACAGCGAAATCAAACCGGAAACGAAGAACGTATTTTTCGAAGCGGCGAAATTCGCGCGCGACAATATCCGCAAAACTTCGCGCAAGCTCGGGCAAAGCTCCGATTCTTCGGCGCGGTATGAAAAGGGCGTGGACGCGTACACCACCGAATTTGCGATGCGGCGCGCGCTGCACCTGATGGAAGAACTCGGCTGCGGCAGGGTGACGAAGCTCGGCTCGGACGTGTGCGCGGAAAAACGCGAAGACAAGAAGCTGACGGCGAGCCTTGACAAAATTAACGCGCTGCTCGGCATAAAAGTGCCTGCGGAAGAAGTGAAAGGCATTTTGACGCGGCTCGGTTTTGCGCCCGAAATTCGCGGCGACGAACTTGTTGTAACCGTGCCGGGGTATCGCGAAGACGTGGAAAACTATCCCGATCTTGCCGAAGAGATTATCCGCTCGTACGGGTACGAACATTTAACGCCCACGTTTTTAGCGGCGGCGCGCGTGACGGGCGGCGGATTGAACGACGTGCAGAAGAAAGAAAACGCGCTGAAAAACGTGCTGATCGAGCAGGGGTACTACGAAGCGTACAACTATTCGTTTTATTCGCCGAAAGATTTCGATCTGATGAAGCTGCCCGAAGACGCGGAAGAACGCAAGGCGGTGCGGGTATTGAACCCGATCGTGGAAGATCTTTCCGTGATGCGCACGTTTCTTGCGCCTTCGATACTGCATTGCGCGGTGCGGAATATACGGCGCGGCAACGATACGGGCAAGCTTTTCGAGTACGCGCGCGTTTACACGCCGAACGAGCTGCCTTTGAAAACGCAGCCGAAAGAAACGGATACTCTGGGACTTTGCGTGTGGGGCAACGAGCTTGATTTCTTCGATTTAAAGGGCGCGGCAGAAGCGATTTCGAAGGCGTTCTATCTCGATTTTACCTACGAGCGCGCGAAAAAGCCGTATCTGCACCCGGGCATTTCGGCGAATATTCTGCTCGGCGGCGAGAAAGTGGGCGAGATCGGCGAGCTTGATCCTGCGATTGCGAACGCTTTGGGGCTGGATAAGCGGGTGTGTCTCGGCGAGCTGAACGCCGAAAAACTGCTTGCCGCGATGGATACGGGCGTGCGGTTTAAAAATCTGCCG
>CALARO010000030.1 GCA_937888935.1 uncultured Clostridia bacterium | reverse complement strand
CCAAAAAATTTTTCCCCGCGCCCCCCGAAAGCACCACAGAACAGATCGCCACCGCCACGGGAATCGCCACGCCCGCCAAAAACGACGCCACGCGCTTCGGCGTGCGTTCCGCGCCTTTCAGCTCGTCTTTTACGGCGGGGAACGCGCCGCACATCAACCCCGCAAAGCCGCCCACGATGGCGAACGGTATGTATTCGATCGCTTTCTGCACGGTGAAAAATCCCACGGCGAGACCGATCACGATGCCGATCGCAATCGGCAGTAAAAAGAAAAAGCAACGCTTGAATTGCTTGAATAAATTGGATACGGCATATAAAAACGCGTCGTACAATTTAAAAATAATCGCCACCGTAGAGCCGCTGATGCCCGGCACGATTACGGCAAGTCCCACGAAAAATCCGAGCAACGCGCTTTTACACCACGTTTTTTTGTTGTATCTGATCAACGCTTTCTGCAAATCTTCCTGCATAATTTCCTTCCGATTTTTTGACTGTATTTAGATTATACATAATAAAATACGTTTTGTCAAGGCAAAACAGACGTATTTTTTTCTTCCGTTTTCCCCCGGTTTTACTCTGTTTTTGCCCCGTTTTTCTTCGATTTCGGCGTGATTTTCGCCGAAAAATCCCCTTTTTCGAGCGGATTTTGCACGATTTTCCCCCGAAAAAGTATTAAAATACAAAGAAAAAAAGGGTGAAACTATATGATTTTCCTGAAAAAAATGTGCGTTTTACGGCAAATCCGCCCCGGGTTTTCGGGCGACGGCAAACAGGCGGGCGGCGTGGTGAAAGCCGAGCAGTACGGAAAAAATCTTTCCGTGGAAGTTTCCGTGATCGGCTTCGCGCCCCTTTCCGCGGGCGAATATTACGCGCTGATCGCCGATTCGCGCGATCGCACCGAGCTGCTGCCCCTGCGCGGCAAAAGCCTTTTCAATCTCATTTCCGATCTGGATATCGCCGAAGGGTTCTGCGCGGTGATCTGTCTTGTGAAAAACGGCGTTACCCCGCTCGCCTACGGCGTGAGCGGAAATAAAGAATACGATTTCGATAGGCTGATCGCTTCCGCCGCCCCGAAAGAAAAAACCGGATTTCATATCGCCGCTACGGACGCAGATATGAAGGCAGGTTCGGCGGCTGAAAGTACGTGCGAAAGTGCGGGAAAATATAATGACGAAAGCATCGCGGAACGCGATTATTATAAGGAGGAAGAGAGAAATGAACGCGGAACGATTATTGAACGTGATGAAGATGCGGGCGTTGCAGCTGAGAATGAGGCAGAAAGCGGGCAGGCGGGGCAAGCGGCTGCAACAAATGAAAATGCTGAAAACATACGCAAGCCGCTTAACGAAAACGGCGACGAATACTACCGCTCGGTGAAAGACGAGCTTGACGAGCTTTTTAAAAAGTACGAAAAGGACGAAACGTTGAAAAGCACGTTTCCGTGTTCGGAATGGGTGAAGATCAAAGAGCCGGACAAAGCGGAATATCTTGTGGGGGTGATTTACGAAGAAGCCGCGCCGCTGTATATCTGCTATGCATTCCCCGCGGCGGATAAAGACGATCCGCCGGAAGAGATTGCGGAAACGTGCGCGTTTGTGCCGATTTCGCCGTTCGTGGGGGCGAAAGGGTGTTTTGTGATATTTCAAAGCACCGCCACGGGCGAGTGCGTAAAGCTGAAAGAAGCGTAAAAATAAAGCTTCCCCACGAAGAGAAAGCTTTGCACCACTATACTATTGCACTATTTTTAAAATATCTG
>CALARO010000029.1 GCA_937888935.1 uncultured Clostridia bacterium | reverse complement strand
GGGCGCGTGGCGGCAGACGTACGGCTCGCTTTCGATGTATTACACGGCGAAGGACGCGGAAGATTCGGTGTACGTGGATCGGTTCGACGGCGAAGGGCAGAGCTACAAGCAGTATAAATACAACAGCGCAACTTCGCTTTTCTATTTTTATACTTCTACTTCGGACGCGGCGGCGAGCGAGAATTACTGCACGTTCGCGCGGCTTGACGATAAGAGCAAGGATACGTTCGACGCGCTTTTGAAAGCGGTTTCCGATTATTCGGAAGAAAACTTCGGCGACGACGGGTTTACCGAAGAGAAGAAGTTGCCCGCAAACGCCGGCGACGAGTTTGAAACGGCTTCCACCGTTACGGCGAAAGTGCCGAAAAAGGCGATTGTAATTAAGTCGGTGAAAATCAAGAAGTATTGATTTTTAAGGCTTTTTAAGGTTTTGAATAACGGCAGTATCAAGCCGCGCTTTTGGCGTTTCGTCGGGGGCGCGGCTTTTAGCGTGATTAAATGTGAAAAATATGTGAAAAAATTTATTCGGGCGATTAATATGCTTGACATTTTGTCGGGGGGGGGGGTACAATTTAAGTAAATAATAAACTTCGGAGGAAAAAATTATGAAAAATTGTTCTGTAAGAAAAATCGTGTTAAGCTCGATAGGGTTTCTTGCGAGTTTAATGCTTTTGATCGGGTTGTCGTTTACGGTGATCAAATATGATCCGGGTTTGAAAAACGAGTTGGGCGCGGCGATGCGGCAGATCGGGTTGAGCGCGAGCGGTTTCGATATGCTTTCGTTTGAGCTGCCGGTAACTTTGAAAGCGTTTATGCTTGGTCTTTTTACCGCAGGGGATTATTCGGTGGATTTCACGGCGTTCGAAAAAATCGGCGGCGTGATTTCGGTGCTGACTTTGGTGACTGCGCTGCTTGGAATTACGCTGACGATCGTTTCGTTTTTCTGCTTTTCCAAAAAGAAGAGCCAAAGCGTGGCGACGACTTTTGTAGTTTTGTCGCTTGTGTTGGCGTTTGTGTATGCCGTGGCTTCGGTGATTTTTGTGGCTGTGGTGAAGAGCGATCTGAAAGAAGTATATAAATCTGCGGCGAACGCGACGGGGACTTCGGGTACTTCGGGATCTTCGGGAACTTCGACTTCCGGACAAGCGGAATTGCAGGCGATTTTAAGCGGCTTTAAAACGAATATGTTTGTGGCATTGATATTGCAACTGATTTTTGCGGTGGCGTATCTGGTGTGCGTGAAGACGATTGCGGAAAAAGCCGGAAATGTCGTTTGCGCGGGCGCGGGCGACGGGGAAAAGTGCGCCGAAGGCGGGAAAAAGAAGCAGAACGACGATATTTTCAGCGTGATCGGGGCGGAAGCTCGGGTGATCGAGCTTTTGACGTCGTACAAGAAGCTTTGCGATGAAGCGGTGATATCGAGTTCGGACTATATAGATAAAAAGATTAGTTTACTGAGATATTCGGGGAAGAAACTGCGCGCGGAATTGCCCGCTATCGTGGGCAAAAGCTCGTATTGGGATACGGTGCAGGCGGAAGAAGCGGTGACGGCGGCGTTGCGCGGGTATAAGCAGTTGCTCGATCAGGGCATTATTTCGGAAGGGGATTTTGCCGATAAGAAGGCCGCGCTTTTAAACTGCGTGGTGCATGGGTGAAAGCCTGCTTTCATTCGGCTAATTATTTGAAAATAGGGAAAGCCGCGCTTGAAAATCAAGCGCGGCTTTTAGCGTGCCTTAATTATATTTTCTTTAAGTCTGTGATTTTGCCGTGAGAGATTTCCGCGCGGTAGTAGTCCGCTTCAAAGACGCGCTCGCCTTTCTTCCGCAATACCCCGCACTCGTTTTCTTCGTCGCACGGAAACGCGTAGGCGTATTCCCCCAGATATGCCCCCAATTTCTCGCTTCGTTCCGCAAGCTCGCGCGATAAAAACGCCGATACGTCTGCGCCCACCCGAAAGTTTTCGAAAAAATCATACGATAAATTGCCGCTGTTTTCCGCGCCTTCGATCTTGCCCGAAATCCGATAGCACTCGTCTTCGCCGAGCGCCCATTCCCCGTACAGCACCCGCTTTGCGCCGCCACTCAATTTTACGCTCGCTTTCAATGTGCCGCCGTCCGTCGAATACGAAATCACTTCTTCGTCGAAAAGCTTTTTGCCCCTTGCGTTGAATATACAAAGCGCGTTTTTGCCTTCGATAAAGTACAGCCCGCCGTGCTTTTTGATGCGCGCGTTTTCGTACCTTAACGGCAGGTGCGATATGTAAAACCCCGCGGCGGTTTCCAGTGAAATGTACAACGCGCCCTGAAAGTATACGGTGATCAGGTCGGCGACAAACCGTTCCTGCGCCACGATGCGGGTATCGAACGAACGCGGCGGAAACGAGCGCGCGTACACCGCCGCGCCGTCGCGAAGAAGGTAGACTTCTACGCCTTCGGGCGGCGAGAAAAACAGATTTTCGTTTAAAAATACGCCGAGCGGCAGGGCGTTCTGCGGCGTGAAACACGCGAAAAGGTTGTCTTTCAGCGAGATTTCGGCGAAGCGGTCGAAGCCGTCGGTAACGCCGTAGTATTTGCCGTCGACGGTAAGGCAACAGGGAACGGAAGATAAAAAACGTAATTTCATACGTTATTTTATTCATTTTTCGCGCGGGGATATGTATAAAAACGAAAAAATAGGTTAATAATTCTTTCCGCAACGCGGCTTTGGCGGCGGGTGACATTCAAAAACGGAGGTTCGACGAATGAACGCATCGGACAAGATCAACGGTTACACGGAAGAAGAAGCGAAAACGCTGGTAGAGTACATCTGGAAAGGGAAGAAGTCGGGCAAGACGCTTACGTCGCTTTTCGCTTCTTACGGCGAGAAGCACGGCAGGGCGCGGGGCAGCGTGCGCAACTACTACTACGCGCTGATGCGTTCGGCGGGCAAGGACGAGCGCGTGATGAAGCTTCTGGACGGCAAGGAACTGACGGTGGAAAAGATCCGCGAGTTTACGGAAGAAGAAACGGACGCCGCGCTGAAAAGTATTCTTGCGGAAAAAAGCAAGGGGGTATCGGTGCGGCGCGCGATTATGAACGTGACGGGCGCGGATACGAAGCTGGGGCTTCGCTTGCAGAATAAGTACAGAAACGTGCTGAAAAAACAACCCGAAAAAATCGAGCAAGCGGAAAGAGAATTGGGAATTTCTTCCGCGGGCGGAAAATCGGCGGCGGGCGGCAAGCCGGCGGCGGGAAATGCCGCTGCGGATAAGGCGGCTTTGAATAAAACGGCGGGCGAAAAGCTTTCCGGGAATATTGCGGGGGATAAAATCGCGCCGCGCGGGGAATTTTTAAAGCGCAGATTAGAGCGGGAAATCAACCTTTTATACGAGCGTATCGCGGGGGCGTTGCGCGAAGAGAACGGCAGACTGAAAGCGGAAAACGAACGGCTGAAAAAGTTGCTCGGGGTAGGAAAATGACAGGTTTTGTCGAAAGATCGAATGAAAAGTGAGTGAAATTAAAAAAATCTTTTGCAAATGCCTGTAAATTGCTTGCCAAAAACGGAAAAAGAAGGTATGATATAAGCAGTTGATTTTTGCGGCGTCTTTCCGGCGTTCGCGGGCAAGGAGTGAGTATGTTGAATTTATTGGCAGGTGAAGGCGGTAGCAAGTGGCTTTCCACCGTATTCATTATTTTAATCGTGGCGGCGTTTGTGGCGATGATGATTTTCAATTCGCGCAGTCAGAAGAAGCGTCAGCAGGAAAGTCAGAAAATGTTAGACGCGATCAAGCCGGGCAGCAAGGTGAAAACGATCGGCGGCATTTGCGGCGTAGTGGTGGAAGTGAACGCGGAAGAGAACACGTTTGTGCTTGAAACGGGAACGGAAGCGAGCGGCAAATCGTATATCAAATTCGATAAGCAAGCCGTATATCAGACGGACGCCGTACCCGAAGGCGCGCAGGCTGCGGCAAAACCCGAAGAGAACGCAAAAGAAGCGGGCGCGGAAGCTAAGGAAGTTAAGGAAGCTAAGGAAGAGAAACCCGCCGCCGAAGAAAAGGCGGAAGCCGCGGAAAAGAAAGACGAAGAATAATTTTTCTTCGCATTGAATTTGCTTACAGACTTTTTCATAAAATTATCCTTTTGGAAAATGCCGATACCGTTTTTGGTATCGGCATTTTTCCAAACAGCGCGTTTGGATAGCGGCACATCTCGCGGCTTCATCTGCGTGCGTCTTTGCTCATTTACGCATAGTAAACTCGCGGCAGGCGTACTCGATAAAGCTCGCGATCTGTACCGCTCTGCAAACGCTTGCGGGTTTAGTGGTTTTTCGCATTTGGATAGCGGCTCAATGCGTTTCAAAGGCAGGTAGTGGGTAAAAGCGGAAATAGACAGTCCGTTACGAAGCACCCTGCGGGTGTTCTGTTTTTGAAATATGCGGCATAGAATAAAAACAGAA
>CALARO010000028.1 GCA_937888935.1 uncultured Clostridia bacterium | reverse complement strand
GCAGGACGACGCGCGTATTTTAATCGAGTACTTAAAGCGCACGGGCGGCGGCGTGGTTACGTTCTTGCCCGTGAGCGGCATGAAACCGCGCCCGGACAGCCGCGAAGCGCAGCGCGCCGTGAACGAAAAGGGCGCGATAGGGCTTGCCACCGAGCTGATCCGCTACGACGATTATTATTATAACGTGGTGACGAACCTGCTCGGCAACACGCTGATCTGCGATACGGTGTACAACGCCACGGCGATTGCGAAAAAGTACGGCAATATGTTTAAAATCGTTACGCTCGACGGCGACATCGTAAGCACGAGCGGCGCGATGACGGGCGGCAGCCGTCAGCAAAAAGGCGGGGCAAGCGTGCTTTCGGGCGAGCGGAAAATCGAGGAATGTCGCGAGAATATCGTAAAGAAGCAGAAATATCTCGAAAAGCTGAAAGCGGCGATTGCGGAAAGCGAGAAAGGCAAGGAAGAAGCGGAAGCGGCGGTGAACGCGCTGCGCGCGAAATATCAAGGCTCGCTGAACGAGCTTGCGGTGCTTTCTCAGCGCGAAATTTCGCTTGCCGCCGAAGCGGAAGAAGCGAAAAACAACGTGGGCGTATACGAAGAAACGCTGCGCGGCTTCGAAGAAAAACTTGCGCATCTGAAGGACGAAGAAGCGTATGCCGGCAAGAGCGAAGAAGAATTGAACGCGCTGCGCCAGGGCGCGGAAGCCACGCTTGAAAAGCAGCGCGCGCAATGCGAAGCCTTCAAAGCGGAACGCGACGAGAAGAGCGCGAAACTGCACGCGCTCGAAGTGGAAAAGGCGGCTACGGAAAAGCAGATCGAAAGCTTCAACGCGGATATTCGCCGCTACGAAGCGGAAAAGGAAGATCTGATCGCCCGCATTATTTCCACGGAACGCGAAAAGGCGAACGCTTACGCCGAGCTGACCGCGCTGGAAGAAAAGGCGAAGCAGACGGAACTTACCGAAGAAGAAAAGGCGGCGGTGCAGGCGATCAACGAAGAGATCGCCACGGTTTCCGCCGAAAAGGAAGCTTTGAATTTGCGGCAGGTGCAGCTTGACGAAGAGCGCACGGCGGTGCAGGAAGAATTGAACCGCCAGACGGACAAGCGGTATAAGTGCGAAATCGAAATCAGTAAAATTGATACCAACCTTGAAAACATGCGCCAACGCATCGAAGAAGCGTACGGCATTGATTACGAAGGCTGCCTTGCCCTGAAAGCGGAAAACTTTAACGCGGACGAAGCGGCGGGCTTGATTTCGGCTTTGAAGCGCAAGATCACGCTGCTCGGCAACGTGAATTTAAATGCGGTGGAAGAGTACGCCGAAGAAAAAACGCATTACGACGAGATGACGATTCAGCGCGACGATCTGCAGAAAGCGATCGACGATCTGCAAAAGGCTCTCGACGAAATCCGCGCGGAAATGCTGAAAATTTTCGATAAAGGCTTTAACGATATCAACGAGAATTTCAAGGTGACGTTTAAAGAATTGTTCGGCGGCGGCAACGCGGAATTGCAGATGGATTACATCGACGGCGAAGATCCTTTGGAAGCGGGCGTGGAAATCGTGGCGTGTCCGCCGGGCAAGAAACTTACGAAAATTTCGTTGCTTTCGGGCGGCGAGCGCGCGCTGACGGCGATTGCCATTTTGTTCGCCATTTTAAAGTGCCGCCCGATGCCGTTCTGTATTTTAGACGAGATCGAAGCCGCGCTCGACGAAGCGAACGTGGATCGCTTCGCTTCTTACCTGAAACGGTTTGCGCAGGAAACGCAGTTTATCGTGATTACGCACAGACGGCCTACGATGAATCAGTCGGACGCGCTCTTCGGCGTAACGATGCAGGAAAAAGGCGTATCGAAAATCGTATCGGTGAAGCTGGGCGAAGTGGAAAAAGAGCTTGGCGAAGGCACGGTGGAATAAAGGCTGAAAGTTTGAATAAATCGCCTTGCGAAAGGGCGATTTTTTCAAAAAAAGCGAGAAAGGAAGAATTATGGGAATTTTCGGGAAATTATTCGGGGCATTGAAGAAAACGAAAGACGGCATCGCGGCGAAAATGCGCATGCTGTTTTCGAAAAACAAGCTCGGCAACGAATTTTACGAAGAATTGGAAGAGATTTTAATTTCCGCCGACGTATCGGTAACCACGGCGGAAAAAGTGGTGGACGGCGTGAAAGAACGCGCGAAAGCGGAACGGCTGAAAGACGCCGATTACGTGACGGGGCTTCTGAAAGAAGTTCTCACGAACATGCTGCGCGACGCCGAAGTGCCTGAAATCGGGTATCCGTGCGTGATCATGGTGGTGGGCGTGAACGGCGTGGGAAAAACCACCACGATCGGCAAGCTTGCCAACTACTACATATCGCAGGGCAAAAGCGTTACGGTGGCGGCGGCGGATACCTTCCGCGCGGCGGCGGCGGAACAGCTTTCCGTGTGGGCGGATCGCGCGAAAGTGCGCATTGTGCGGCACGAAGAAGGCAGCGATCCTTCCGCCGTGGTGTTCGACGCGGTTTCGAGCGCGAAAGCGAAGAAAACGGACGTGTTGATTATCGACACGGCTGGCAGGTTGCACGTGAAAGACAATA
>CALARO010000027.1 GCA_937888935.1 uncultured Clostridia bacterium | reverse complement strand
AATTTTTGTAAATTATTTGAATAAAAACAGGAGAAAATAACGATGTCAGGACATAGCAAATGGCACAACATACAGGCGAAAAAGGGCAAGGCGGACGCGGCGAGAGGGAAGATTTTCACGAAGATCGGCAGAGAGATTGCCGTGGCTGCGAAGAGCAATCCCAACCCCGATACGAACAGCAAGCTTGCCGATATTATCGCGAAAGCGAAGGCGGCGAACATGCCCAACGACAACATTCAGCGGTCGATTAAAAAGGCGGCGGGCGAGCTTTCGGGCGCGGACTACAAAGAACTGACTTACGAAGGGTACGGTCCTGCGGGGTCGGCGGTGATTATCACCACGCTGACGGACAACAACAACCGCACGGCGGGCGATATCCGCGCGATTATGGGCAAGCACGGCGGCTCGATGGGGAACACCGGCTGCGTATCGTATAATTTCGACAACAAGGGCTATATCGTGATCGAGCGCACGCCCGAGCTGGACGAGGACACGGTGACGGAATACGCCCTGGACGCGGGCGCGGACGACGTGGCGGTGAGCGACGACGTGTACGAGATTTTCACTTCGCCCGAAGCGTTTTCGGACGTGAGAAAATATTTCGAAGAGAAAAACAAAGAGTTGATGGCTGCCGCGCCGAAATCGCGCCACAGCGACGAGGAAGAGCCGAAGATCCGTTTCGTGCAGGCGGAAGTGGCGATGATTCCGCAGAACAAGATTACGCTGCCTGAAGACAAGGTGCGCGTTTTTACGAACATGCTCGACGCGCTTGAAGAATTGGACGACGTGCAGGAAGTGTATCACAACGTGGATCTTCCCGACGAAGACGAAGAGTAAGCGTTTGAATTTGCGCCGTGCAAGCTTTCCCTATATTGCCCCGAACAGAGAAATATACGGGAAAAAGCGGCTTGGCGTAGCTTATGTAATGGGCAAAGAAATTTTCGCCTTTTTCCGTATGCAGAGACGCGCGGGAAGGGCGAAAAAGTTTTATTGAAGGGAAAAGAAGATGCGCGAAGGAAAGAGAAAACTGTACACGAAAAAGCGCGAAAATTCGAAAGAAACGGCGCGCGGGGCGGCGAAAGAAGCGCACAAAAACAAGACGGAATACACGGCGAAATATATCGTGCCGCGCAGCGATACGCTGCTTGAATTTCTGCTGAAAAAGTGCAATCAGTCGCGCAATAACGTGAAATCTCTGCTTTCGGGCGGCAAGGTGCTTGTGAACGGCAGGGCGGAAAAGCAGTTCGATTTTCCGCTGGCGAAAGACGACGAGATACGAATTTCGAAAACCCGCGCGGCGGTCGTTGCGGGGATTTCCCGCGCGGAATCGGCGAGAGAAAAGGGGCGCGAGCGCGGGAAAAACGGCGAAAACGAGCGTGCGGCGCGGCTGCCGCTGCCGAAGATTATCTTCGAAAACGAGCAATTTCTGGTGCTGGATAAACCGGCGGGACTCTTATCGGTGGAAAGCGACGACGAGCGGCTTTCGGCGTACTATATTGCGGAAGAATACCTGCGGCAGAAGGGCAAAAACGAGCGCGCCTACGTGCTGCACCGCATTGATAAAGAAACTTCGGGCGTGCTTGCTTTTGCGAAAGATATCAAGCTTCATTCGATGCTGCGCATGCATTGGAACGAGCTGGTGGAAAAGCGCGAATATTACACCGTGGTTTCGGGCGTATTCGAAGAAAAAAGCGGCGAAATTATTTCTTATCTGAAAGAGGACAAAAACCATCTGGTGTACTGCGTTTCTCCGCGCGATGGCAAGCGCGCCGTTACGCGCTACGAAACGGTGAGAGAAAACGGGAAATTTTCGCTGCTGCGCGTGGAAATCGACAGCGGCAGAAAAAATCAGATCCGCGTGGCGATGAAGGCGGCGGGGCATCCCGTTATCGGTGACGAGAAGTACGGCGGGGATCAGGCTTTAACGCCGCAAAATTCGCCTTTGAAGCGGCTTGGCTTGCACGCTTCGTGCCTTGCGCTGCGGCATCCGGTGAGCGGGGAAAGTCTTTCGTTCGTTTCGCCCGTGCCGAAAGAATTTTTTGCCGTAGCCGCGAAGCTTTGAAAAACTTGCCGGAAAGCTTTGATAAAATTGCCGGAAAGCTTTGATAAAATTGCCGGAAAATGTAAAATAAGTGAAAAAAACATGGCGGTTTGTCGTGATTTGTCGTTTGTTTTCTTGACATAATTTATAAAACGTGATACAATAGAATATATTTAAAGGACGCGGGGAAACGCTTTTGCGGCAGACGGCTGCGGAGCGCGGGGAATTTCAGGCGGAAAGGGATAGCGGAATGAGATTTTGGCATACAAAAAGGGGACATGCGGTTTTTTTGCTGGTGATGGATATACTTTCGGTGTTACTGGCGGAAACAATCGCATTTTTTGTGACGAAAACCGAAACACAGTCGTTTGACGCTCGGGTGATGATCTGGATGGGGGCGAATATTGCGCTCGCCGTTCTGTTTTTGTTTCTGGCGCAGGGCTATGCCATCGTGTTTTCGCTTGCCACGCTTTTCGACGCGTTTAAAATTATAATCGCCGTGACTGCGCTTACGGCGTTGGATCTTATATTTGCGATCGCCACGCAGCAAAGCGTGATTTCCGTAGCCGCCGTGCTTGTGTTCGGTCTGGTTTTAATGAATTTTGCGATATATTCGCGGTTTTGTAAGCGGCTGAACGAAACGGTAGGGGTGCTTTTCCGCCGCGGGTTGAAAGGCAGAAAGCGCGTGATGCTTATCGGCGGCGGAGAATCCGCGCTGATGATTGTAAAAGAACAATGCACGCCCCGCGCAAAATATCGCGCGGTGTGTATTCTCGACGACGACAAAAACAAGATCGGCAAGCATATTTTAAACGTGAAAATCGTGGGGAATATCGCTTCCGCGCCGCAGATGGCGAAAAAATACAATGTGGACGAGATCTTTTTCGCCATTCCTTCCGCTACGCGGCAGCGGCAGAAAGAGATTATCAATATTTTGAAAGAGTGCAAAAAACCCGTGAAAATTCTGCCCGGAATTTACGAGCTTGCCGACGGTAAAGTGACGGTTTCGAAATTCCGCGACGTGGAAATTACCGATCTGCTCGGCAGAGAACAGGTGCAGGTGGATTTAAATCAGATTCTCGGGTATATCGAAGATAAAACGGTGCTTGTGACGGGCGGGGGCGGCTCGATCGGCAGCGAGCTTTGCCGTCAGATCGCCACGCATCACCCCAAACAGCTGATTATTCTGGATATTTACGAAAACAACGCCTACTCTATCGAGCAGGAATTGAAGCGGAAATATAAAGACAATCTTAACCTTTTAACGCTGATTGCGAGCGTGCGCGACATCGGGAAAATGCGCGACGTGTTTAAAAAATACCGTCCGCAGATTGTGTTTCACGCGGCGGCGCACAAGCATGTGCCTTTGATGGAAACAAGCCCCAACGAGGCGGTGAAAAACAACGTGTTCGGCACGCTGAACGTGGCGCGGCTCGCCGACGAATTTTCCGTGGAAACGTTTGTGCAGATTTCTACGGACAAAGCCGTGAACCCCACCAACGTGATGGGTTGCACGAAGCGGATCTGCGAGATGATCATTCAGACGATCGGCAAGCACAGCGCGCACACGAAATTCGTGGCGGTGCGCTTCGGCAACGTACTCGGCTCGAACGGCTCGGTGATACCGCTTTTCAAGCAGCAGATCGCCGAGGGCGGACCTGTAACGGTGACGGACAGAAACATCATAAGATATTTTATGACGATTCCCGAAGCGGTTTCGTTGGTGATACAGGCGGGGGCGTATGCGAAAGGCGGGCAGATTTTCGTTCTGGACATGGGCGAGCCTGTGAAAATTTACGATCTGGCGCGGCATCTTATACAACTTTCGGGGTACGAGCCGGACGTGGATATTCCTATTGTATGCACCGGTTTGCGCCCGGGCGAGAAGCTGTACGAAGAGCGGCTGATGGCGGAAGAGGGACTGCAAAAGACTGAAAACGGCCTGATCAATATCGCAAAGCCGATTGATCTCGACGAGAACAAATTGTGGCATACGCTGGATAAACTTTACGCCGAAGCTTATGCCGAAACGGAAGATATGAAAAAGTATCTTGCCGATCTTGTGCCTACGTACACGTATCAGGCTGGGCAGAGTGCCGGAAAGGCTGAAAACGCAGCGGCGAATGCGGGCGATATGAAAAACACGGAAAATGCGGCGAAAAACGGCGCGGCGAAAGACGCGGCGGAAGGATTATCCGCCGTGGCGGCAGCGAACGCGGCGGTGTGATTGCCGTTTGGTTTTCTTAAAGCACTACCGACGGGCGGCGCGCGCGCCGCGATAAAAAGCAGTTTGAAAAAACAGATAAGGAGTGAAGCAGAAGTGACGGACGCGAAAATCGAGGCGCTTTGCCGTAAATTCGGGATTGAGGGGACGTACCGCAGTTACGAAAAGGTGACGAGCGGGCATATCAACAAGACGTACAAGGTGTATTTTTACCGCGACGGCGAAGTGAAGGACTACATATTGCAGGGCGTGAACACCTACGTTTTCAAAAATCCCGTGGAAGTGATGAACAATATTATTTCCGTCACCGAATATATCCGTTCGAAAATCAAAGCGACGGGCGTTACGGCGAAGCGGAACGTGCTGCATTATCAAAAAACCACGGGCGGCGAGTATTATTATATCGACGAAAAGGGCGGCTTCTGGCGGTGCAGTCGGTTTATCGACGATTCGATGACGTTTCTGATCGCTTCGCCGTTTGTGATGGAAGAATCGGGCAAGGCGTTCGGCGAATTTCAGAAATATCTCGCCGATTATCCCGTAGAGAATTTGTTTATCGCGATTCCGCACTTTCACAATACGCCGAGACGTTTCGAAACGTTTAAGGCGGCGGTGAAAGAAAACGCGGCGGGGCGGGCGGACGAAGTGCGCGGCGAGATCGAAGAGTATCTCGCTCTGGAAGAAAAAGCTACGGAAACTTACCGTTTGCAGCGCGCGGGCGTGCTGCCGCTTCGGGTTACGCACAACGATACCAAATGCTCGAACGTGCTGTTCGACAGGAAAACGCAGGAACATCTTTCCGTGATTGATCTCGATACCGTGATGCCGGGGCTTGTGGCGTTTGATTTCGGCGACGCGATCCGCGCGGGCGCGAACACGGCGGCGGAAGACGAGCGCGATTTATCGCTTGTGGGACTCGATCTCGATAAATTCGAAGCGTTTACGCGCGGATTTTTAAGCGTGGATAAAAACGCGCTCACCGCTGCGGAAATAGATTCGCTTGCCGGCGGCGCGCTGGCGATGACGCTGGAATGCGGCGTGCGCTTTTTAACCGACTATCTCGACGGCGACAAGTACTTTTCGATTGATTACGAAGAGCATAATCTCGTGCGGGCGCGGTGTCAGCTTGCCCTTGCGAAAGATATGATCGCGCACTTTGACGAGATGAAAAAAATCGTAAAAAAATACGCGGAATAAGGCGGGCGCGGCAATTTATATAAAGTTTGAAAGAGTGAAATATTTTGACATAAAACCGAACGATTTTTGTTGCAAAATCGCGCGGTTTTTTATATAATAATACTTGAAGAACGCGCGCCGTAACGCGCGGGGAACAAGGAGAAAAAGCAATGAAGAAAGGGTATTTGGGCGTGATGCTCGATTGTTCGAGAAACGCGGTGATGAGCGTAGCGGAACTTAAAAATTTTATTCTTACGCTGAAAAAAATCGGGTATAACTGTCTGCAATTATATACGGAAGATACCTACGAAATCGAAGGCGAGCCGCAATTCGGCTATCGCCGCGGCAGATATTCGAAGCTTGAACTGAAAGAGATTGACGCGTTTGCGAAGAAAAACGGTGTGGAATTGATGCCGTGTATTCAGACTCTGGCGCATCTGAATCAGATTTTTCGTTATCCGAAATACGAGAGAATCAACGACGCAAACGATATTCTGCTTGTAGACGACGAGCGGACTTATGCGCTGATCGAAAAGATGATCGCCACGTGCGCGGAATGTTTTACTTCGCGCAATATTCATATCGGCATGGACGAAGCGCATTGGCTCGGACGGGGCAGATACTACGATTTACATGGTGCAAACAACCGTTTCAACGTGCTGTTGCGGCATCTTTCGCGGGTATCGCAGATTGCGGAAAAGTACGGTTTTAAGCCGATGATGTGGAGCGATATGTTCTTCCGTATCG
>CALARO010000026.1 GCA_937888935.1 uncultured Clostridia bacterium | reverse complement strand
GGGGATTACGTTTACTTTATCAACGGCGAAGAAGAAGCTTCGGCGGATAACACCTACGGCAACGTGAGAAAGGGCGCGCTCTATCGCATCGCGAAAAACGCGCTGAGCGAAAAATCTTACGACAAAGCCGAGTGCGTTGTGCCTTCGCTTTTCGTGGCGCAAAACTACGACGGCGGCGTATTTATCTACGATAATTACGTGTATTTCGCGTCGCCTACTACCGAAAAGGAAAAGGACGGCTCGGTTTCCGCTTCGTGGCTTTCTTTCAAGAAAGTGAAGCTGGACGGCACTTCCACGAAAAAGGAAGCGGACAAGTACCTGTTCCGTCTTTCCGACAACACGGTTTCTTACCGCTTCGTGAAAGGCGCGGACGGCGTGGTGTACTGCATGTACGTGCAGAACAGCAATTTGTATTCGTTCAACACCGCCACGGGCGTTACCGCTCTTTTGGTTGCGGGCGCGGAAAACTACTATTTCGATACGGAAAACCTTGAAAACGGCTACGTGTACTATCTGATGAAAGTGCCTGCCGCGATGACGGCGGACGCGAGCGAGTTCGGCTACAATCAGCTGTACCGCGTTGCCGCCGACGCCACCGCTACGATGGACGCGGACAATGCGGCGTACACCGTGAAAGACGGCGCGGGCGCGGAATACAGAACGTATAAATTCGACAAGGCGAGCCTTGTGAAAAACAACGCCGATTTCGACGGCGGCGATCTTTCGCAGTACCCTTACGTAAATCTCGGCAAGCTGGTGCTGGACGGGTGGAGCAGTCTTGATAAGCAGGGCAGCGAGAAATCGGATTTCAACGACTCCGAAGAAACCAACGCGAACGTGTATACCTACGCGATGCTTTCGTATAAGAACGGCAGAGTGCTTTTAACGAGAAAGACGAGCTTTTCGGACGATACGCCCGTGTATACCTTTAAAGACGATCAGGTGAACGGCGAATGGAATACCGTGAAGGCGAACGAAGGTCTTTTCAAGGTGGCTGACAGCACCGACAACGCTTCGGCGAGCGCGGTGTATTACGAAGCGGGCGAAAATCTTGCGTATCTTTACGTGGCGGACGGGTATATCAACCGTACGGTGGTGAAACCGGACGGCACGTTTGCGGAAGAAAAAGTGGCTCTTGCCGAGCCGGGCGCAAGCTCGCCTACGCTGTGGAAAACGCAGGGCGAATTTCTGTATTACTACGCGGCGGGGGATTCGGGCAACAATCTGTATCGCCTGAAATACGACGGCGCGGAAGCGGAATACAGAAAAAATCTTCTGATCGGCAACGAGGAAAACCGTGACGCGCAGTATATGCCCGCGAAGATTTTAAACGTGCAGTATAATGATTCGTGGTACAAACCCGAATTTGCGGGCAGTACGCTGTTCTATTGCAATTCGCAGTCGTTCGGCTCGAAATCGTTCGATTATATTTACACCGTTGACTTACAAGGCAGCGGCGCGGACGGAATGATGACGGCGGCGGAATTGAAAGCGTATAACGAGAAATACGAAGCGGTGACGGAATATTTCGACGGCTTATCGGATACGGGCGACGACGGGGCGGATCTGAAACTTACGCTGCAATATTGCTTCCGCGCGGACGAGCTGACGGCTTACGACGAGCTTCTGGCGGACGCGAAAGAGCAAGGCTATAAAGATCATTACCGCTACGGCGAATACGCGCAGGCGGAAATTGCGGCGTTCAGAAACCACACGGCGCACGGCGAGAACGATTTCGCTACGAAATTCAAGGACGAAAACGGCAAATATTACGACAGAGAAAGCTACTTTATAAACCGCGTGGGCGAAATGACGGACGCGGACAAGGACGAAATTGCTTCGATCTGGCGCACGGAATTCGTGAAGCCTTTGCCCGATTTATCCGAAGATAACGGCGGGTGGTCTACGGCGAAGAAAGTGTGGGTGACGGCTGCGATCGTAGCCGGTTCGCTGGCGGTGATTATCGGCGTTACGCTTCCCATCGTGATTTCGCACAAGAAGAGAGCGAAGCGGGCGGCGGATCTGGAAGCCACGAGAGTGAGAAGACCAAAGATCGATACCACCGACGATAAGAGCATCGACGTGTACGCCACGGAAGAGAAAGCCGAAGAAGCGGCGGAAGAAACCGGCGCAGAAGAAACCGGCGCGGAAGCTTCGGAAGAAGGCGCGGACAACGCGGAAAACAAAGAAGAGTAAATTTGCGATAAGCAGATACAAAAAACGCCTTGCGGGAAGACTGCGGGGCGTTTTTTGTGTGGGACGGGGGATTTTTGGGCATGCTGCAGTCCCTTGATTTTCAGAAATTTTTTGTTGAAAATATTCAGAAAACCAAAAATGGGCTACGCCCCTCATCACCGCCACGACGCGGCGGAGCTTCCCCCCGGGGGGAAGCCACGAAGTGGCTGACGATTTTTGCCGAAGAAAATTTTGCTTGCAAAATTTTCAGCAGGCAAGGGGAAGCCACGAAGTGGCTGACGATTTTTGCCGAAGAAAATTTTGCTTGCAAAATTTTCAGCAGGCAAGGGGAAGCCTTGAAATAAGAAAAAAATTTAAAAATATTCAACTTTGCAGCTCGGCGAGAAAAGCCCCCGGGGGAAGGCTCGAAATAAAGAAAAAATTTGATCAAAAGCCGAATTATAACAAATTTTTGTAAGGTGTATAAATTTTTACAGTTTTTAAACTTTGTGTATTGACAAACGGGGCGGTTTCGTTTATAATGGGAATATAACAATAAGGGGGTGACTTTTATGAACGAAAATCTGAGTTTGCGCGGCGGCGAGCCGAAACGACTGGAAAAAGCGTGTTTAAGGGGCGCGAGCGTTTTGTGCGCGGCGGCTTTTGTTTTTTCGGCGGTCGCGTGCCAAAAAGATAATTCCGTAAGCGAAGGGAAACTTCTCGATTTTTACGGCGAAGCCGAGTTTACTCTGCCCTTTGAATGTGATAATTTTTCGAAGACGGACGCGCTTAATTTTAATACGGATCTTTCGATGGAACAGATGACGGAAAAGGTGAAATCGGCGGGGGATGGTGCGGTTTTTTACGATTTCGACGGCGTGAAACGGACGTTGATTACTTCGGAAAAAAACGGCTGCGATTACTATTTTCTGATTTACGATAAGTCTTATTCGGGCGCGATCGGAAACGGCGAAAGCGATCGGTATACGCTGGGCGAATTATCGGAAAGCGTGCGCGCGGGGGATAGTTTGTACGCGTTTCTTTTTCCGCTGCATTTTGCGGAAATTTCCGCAGCGCAGAACGGCGCGGGCGCGGACGGGGCGCAATCGAGAAAAATGCATTGCACGTTTAACGAGTTTGCCGATTTTTACAGAAATTCGGGCAAGGACGACGCGCTGATCGACGAAGAAAACAAGACGGTGACGTTCGCCTGCAAAGCGAGCGCCGAACATAACGGAACGAATGTGAATTGGTCGGCGGGTGATGTTTTGCTGAGCTATTCGGAAACGGAAATCGGGAATTTCGTGGAAATGCGGCTGAAATAGTACTTTTTCATTGGAAAAACGCCTTGCGGAAAGTTCGCGGGGCGTTTTTTTCTGTGTGTGGGGCGGGGTATTTGGAATAATCGTACTGCCATTTTCTTTTAAAAATTGCTTAGTTGTAGTCAAGCTGCCCCTTTGTTTGAAAATTTTTAGCAAGGCAAATTTTCAAACAAAAAAGAAAAGCAAGCTTTTCTTCATCCGTCAACTTCGTTGACAGCAAGCTTCCAAAGTTGCCGTATACGGCTACTTTGTGAGAAAAGCCCCCCCGGGGGGGAAAGCCACGAAGTGGCTGACAATTTTTGCCGAAGAAAATTTTGCGAGCAAAATTTTCAGCAGGCAAGGGGAAGCCTTAAATAAGGCAAATTTTTACGGCGGGGCGGATTTGACGGGCGGGTTTTAAAAAAATCCGAAAAAAAATTTATAAAATGTTTGAAAATTGCACAAAAACAGTTTACAAAAGAAAAAAATACTAATATAATATAGCAAAATGCCGTTTCGATCTTTCCGCCGCGACGGATCGGAACGAATAAAACAAAAAGGAAAAAGGATCTCAACTATTATGGCAAGATACGAATTATGCCCCAGATGTCAACTGAATTTCATCGACGCCGATAAAGAAGATTTTTGCGAAGTGTGCAGAATGGAAATGAACGGCGAAAAAACTTTCACCGACAATCTCGACGAAGCGGATATCGAAGAAACCGAACTTTGCCCCATCTGCGGCGAAAATTACATGCGCGCCGGAGAGAAAATGTGCGACGAGTGCAAGAAAAAATCGGAATACGAAGAGGACATCGAAGAGGAAGAAGAGGAAGATCCCGATAAGGACGACGCGTGGAGAAGCTATCTCGACGATGACGACGCGGGCGACGATATCGGCATTGATTTAAGCGGCGAAGAGCTGGACGACGAGGACGAAGAAGAGGAAGAGGAGGAAGAAGAAACTTCCGATTCCAACGACGATTTCGAATACGTTTCGGCGGACGACTATCTCGACGACGAAGACGATGACGACGAGGACGACGAAGACGATTCTTTCGATGACGACGACGCGCCTTCGCCCAAAAGCGGCTCTTCGAAAAAACGCCGCCGCAACGATGACGACGATTTTTAAAGCCGACGGCTCTTTGCATTTTATACAACAATAAAAAATAATCCGGCGGGTGCGTTTGCGCGTACCCGCCGGACTTTTTTGTTTTGCTCTGTTTTCGGCCGCCGATAGATCGACTTAAAGATCGTTTAAAGGTCGTTTAAAGGTCGTCGGCGTCCTGTACGGGCTTCTCTTTCGGATCGAGCGGCTTGCCCGTATAGCTGCCGTTTACGTCCGTTTTCGAAGTAAGCCCGATGAGCTGTTCTACTTTTTTCGAAAGTTTTTTCATAAGAAAAACCTCCT
>CALARO010000025.1 GCA_937888935.1 uncultured Clostridia bacterium | reverse complement strand
TATTATTTCGGAAAATCTCTGCTTGTTGCGCCCATTGTAAATCCCGAAGAAAAAGACGGGTTTGCGCGAGTGAACGTATGGCTGCCGAAAGGGCGTTGGACGGATATTTTCACGGGCGACGTGTACGAAATCGAAAGCGAAAACGGCGAAGAAAAAACGCTGCTTCGCACGCTGGAAAGTATTCCCGTGCTGGTAAAAAGCGGCGCGATTCTGCCGCTTTCCGAAGAAAAGGGGAACGGTACGCCGAATCCGAAGACGTTGACGGTGAAGATTTTCGACGGCGACGGCGAGTATGAAATGTACGAAGACGCGCACGATCGCAACGAAGACGGGGAATTTTTCACGAAATTCGTTGCCCGCGAGAAGCTTTGCGAAAACGGGTGCGTGGAACAGTCGCTTGAAATTACTTCGCGCGGCGACGAGAGCGTGATTCCCGCGGGAAGAAAGATGCGCGTGTGCTTCGAGAGCGCGGAAAAAGGCGAAATTTCGCTGAAAATCAACGGAAAAGCGGCGAAAACGCAGAAAGTTTATGCGGATTGCGTTACGCTTGAATTGGATTTCAAAGCGGGTGAAAAATACGAGATCTCGGTTTGAAGCATGGAAAAAGCGCGCGACGAAAATTCTGACGGAATGCGACGGCAGAAACGGTACGCACGCTGCCGTATATCGCGATATTCAGAAACGCCAGAGCGCAGCGGGCATCGAATGGTTGTTTGCTGACAGCGGTTTGAGCAACGGCGTGATTGAAAGATTGAAAGAAACGCTGTAAATTATAAATTCGCGCCGAATTTTATTTTTGAATATTTGCGAGCATTGAAAAACGCCGTCGGCATTTGCCGGCGGCGTAAAATTTTACAGAAAATCAGTTTTTCTGATAGCGTTCGGCAAAGCGTTTCGGGGTGACGCCGAAGCGGGATTTGAAAAGCCGGATATAATTCGAACAGTCCGGAAAGCCCGCTTTCGAAGCGGCTTCGGTTACGCTGCAGCCGTTTTTTAAGCATTGCACGGAAGCAGAAAGCTTTTTCGCTTCGAGATAAGATTTCGGGGAAACGGAAAGATATTTCGAAAACAGTCTGCCGAGCGTGGAAGAAGATACGAAATGGCGGCGGGAAAGCTCGTCGGCGGTGGAAATAGAAGCGAAGTTCTGATCGACGTCGCTTAAAACGCGCAATAAAAGCGGCGGTACTTCCGCGGATTTATCCGAAGTTTTTTTATTTTCGGCGGCGGAAGCGTTTGCGCATTCGGAAAGTACGGCGAGAAAACGAAGAATATACGAATAGGTTTTTAATTTTCCGAAATTTTCTTCGTTCGGCGTAGGTTCTTCGTCTGAAATATCTGTTTGTTTTGCCCGTTCCTGCCAATGATATAGATACTTTAAAACGTTTTTAGTTCTTCTTGCGCGTCGCCGCGAAAACGCACGAGCGCGGGGAAATCTTTGTTTTTGAAAATGCCGTCGAAACAATCGTTTTCCGTTTCAAACCAAAAGCACGCGTGCGAATGTACCGTATCGCTGCTTAAAAGGCAATGATGCAGCTTGCCCGGAGTCACGATCACCGCGTCGTAAGGCGAAAGCGCGTATGCTTTATCGCCCGAAACGAAAGATGATTTTCCGCTTAAAAGCACGTAAATTTCCGTGCGATCGTGCAGATGCGCGGGGTAGTTTTTCCGCGCTTCCGTTTCTTCGGATTGATAAATGTAGTATTCCGCCGCGAACACGCCGCTTTCGGAAATGGAAAATTTAACGGCGTTCGTTGCCGTTTTTTCTGTTGCCGTGTGTTTTTTCATAGTAATATTATACCGCATTTTTGATAAAAAGTGAATGTTTTTTAAGTATTTTTCTAAAAAAATTGCTATGATTTTATCTTTTTATGACTTTTTAAAAATTGTATCATATATAGTCTTGACAAAAGCTTCGGCTTGTGATATAATACATAAATATTTTATAAAAGGCACATACATAAATCTGCGCGAGCCGACTTTTTGCCGCGCGGGGAGCAAAAGAATGATTAAGCATTATATATTCGATTCCGACGGCACGCTTGCCGATTCTATGCCGTATCTCGGGCAGGCTGTGAAAACGTATCTCGACGAGCAGAGCATATCTTACGGCGACGATCTGATTGAAAAGACAATGCCGCTCAGGTTGTACGGAATTGCGAAATATTTTATCGAACGCTATGGCGCGAAAGCTACTGCAGACGAAATATACGAATGGTTTTTGAAAAAACTTTGCCCCGAATACGACGAAAAAATTCCTTCGAAGCCGCATGCGTTGGCTTTCATTGCAAAATTTCGATCGGACGGGGCGACTTGCGATATGCTCACGGCAAGCCCGCATAGTATTATCGATAAGTGCGCGGAAAGAAACGGGTTGAAGGCGGTTTTAAGCCATTGCTGGACGGTGGAAGATTTCGGCAATCTGAAAAAGAACGGAACGCAGATTTATTTTGAAGTAGCGCGGCGGTTGGGTGCAAACCCCGAAGAATGCGCGCTTCTCGACGATAATATCGAAGCTTTATCGGCGGCGAAAAACGCGGGATTTGCGGCGATCGGCGTTTACGATGAATTTTCAAAAAATTCGGAAGAAAAGATTCGCGCTTTTGCGGATAAATATATTTACGATTTCGCGGAATTGATTTAAATAATCGGTTTTTGCGGGAAATGCATGGAAGGAGGGCATTGTCACGAAACAATTTTACGAAAAACTACAAGCAACTTCGCCCGTATCGGCGGTGATTTTGTCTATCGGGGTCATACTTTTGGCGGGGGTTTTTTTTAATTTCCCTATTTTAATCGGTCCGTTTTGTTTAAAAGCCGTGCCGCAAAACGTAATCGACGGCTCGGCGTTCGTATCGGATATCGCGCTTGCGTTTATCGCGTTTTCGGCAGGGGAATTTTTCAGATTTTCTTCGTTTAAAGGCAAGGGTAAGCAACTTGCGATTATCACCGTGTTCGAAGCGTTGGCGGCTTCGCTTGCCGTATTCGTGCTTTTGTATTTCATTTTGCGGCTTGGTATGGTGTTTTCGTTGGTGTTGTCGGCTCTGGCTTCCGCAACCGCGCCCGCTTCCACACTGATGACGATCCGTCAGACGAAAGCGAAGGGCGATTTCGTGGATACGCTCATTTCCGTGGTTGCGTTTGACGACGTTGTATCGTTGCTCGCGTTTTCGGTGGCGATTTCCGTAGCGATGGCGGCAACGGCGGGCAGCGTGGAAGCAAGTACCGTGATTTTGCCGTTCGTTTACAATATTTTAATGATTTTGCTCGGCGGCGCGGCGGGGTACGTTTTAAAGCTTTTAATGGCGAAACGTTCCAAAGACAATCGCTTAATTGTGTCGATTGCGCTGCTTTTCGGTGTGTGCGGCGTGGGTGCGGTGCTTGGTGTTTCGCCGTTGCTTGCTTGTATGGTGATGGGTACGGTGTACATAAATTTGTCGGGCGACGATAAACTTTTCAAGCAACTTAATTATTTTTCGCCTCCGATTTTGTTGATGTTTTTCGTGCGTTCGGGGATGAGTTTCCGTCTCGTTACGCTTTTCGACGCGTCTTCGCGCGTGGCGGGCGTGCCGCTTCTTTTGATCGGTTGCTTATACTTTTTCGTGCGTATTTTAGGCAAATATGCGGGTGCGTATGCGGGGTGCAAATTGAGTAAAAAACCGCCGAAAACCACGCGCACTCTCGGTTTGGCGTTGATACCGCAGGCGGGCGTGGCGATCGGTCTTTCGGAACTTGCCGCGCGGACGATCGGCGGCGATACGGGCGCGGTGATTCAAACCGTGATAATGTCTTCGAGCATTTTATACGAATTGATCGGTCCTGCGATGGCGAAGCTTGCTTTAACGCTTTCGGGCGCGATACCGAAAGCGGGGGATGTCGGCGAAACGGGCGAAACGAACGCCGCAGAGGAACAGCCGCTGAAAAACGAGCGCGAGCTTTTAATCGAGCGTATGCGCGAAATACAAGCGGAAATCGACAGAAACAATTACGCCCGAAGCGAAGAAGAGCGGGCGTTTACCGAAGCCGCGGAAGGCGACGAAACGGAAGAGCTTGTTTTAAACAGCGAGCGGAACAGAAAATTTATCAATCGGAGGTAGAAAATGAAAGATATAATCGCGGAATTTTTAGGCGAATGGTGCATAGGATTCAACGTGTGGGGCGTGGTATTTAAAGTGGCGATTGTGGTGGTTATGTCCGCAATCGTGGGGTGCGAACGCGCCACGAAACGGCACGCGGCGGGCTTGCGCACGTTTATGCTTGTATCTTTGATTTCTATGCTTGCGGCGGCGGTGGACGGCTATATGATCGGCACGCTCGGCGCGAAATTTTCGTTTGCGATCGGCGCGACGATTATCGGACTTGCGATCGTCAGTTCGAATACCATTTTGTATAGCTCGAAAAGTCAGCTGAAAGGCTTGACGACTTCGGTTGCGCTGTGGGGAATGTGCTTGATTTCGATACTGATCGGACTTGATTTGTATACGGCGGCTTTGATTGCGTTTGCGGCGTTTATGTTGTGTTTAACAGGTTTTATGAATCCCGAATACGCGTTGAAACGGCGTTCGAATCACTTTGAAATTCACTTGGAATTGACGAGCAAAAATTCGTTGCAGGATTTTATCGCGGCGGTGCGGAAACTCGGTTTGAAAATCGACGATATCGAGCTGAACACGGCGTATATGAATTCGGGACTGTATGTGTATTCGATCGCCTTGACGATCGTATCGGGCGAATTTAAAAAGGCGGTGCGGCACGATGATATTATCGCGGCGATTTCCGCGCTTGAATACGTGAATTTCTGCGAAGAATTGGATTGATTTTCGATTTGTTTACCGATTTTGCCCGAAAAGCAAGAAAAAATCCGTAAATGTCAAGAGTAAATTGCAAAAAATTGA
>CALARO010000024.1 GCA_937888935.1 uncultured Clostridia bacterium | reverse complement strand
CGCTAAATTCGCGAAGCGACCTGAAAGGGCGGCATTTTTGATGATTTTTTGTGCATTCGCCCGTGGGCGTATCGGGATACATCAAGGGCGAACGCGGAAAAAAGGGCGAAAATGCCGCCCTTTCAGGCACGTTCAAGCTTATTTTCATTCGGCTAACACAGATTGTATTGAAGGCTGCGGCTGAAAGTATTACCTTGGAAACACTGAAACAAGTTACAAATACAAATCAGTGCAAAAATTCAGATAATGCTTCTCGCGAAAAATTGAAATTTTCCAAAGCGGAAATCGAAAAGCTGCCTCCGGCTTTACAAAAGCTGTTGGAAAAATGCGGCAGAAACGTAGCTTGCAGAACAACGGAACACGGCTTGTATCAGGCTCGGTTTCGCCGAAACGGATACAACGTAGAAGTTGCCGACAAGAATTTTTCCGCGTTGAAAGAAAAGTTCCTGCAAAAATTGATTGCCGCCGATAATAAAAAAAGACAGTCCGATTTTCCGCTTTTTAAAGATTATGCGGAAGATTGGCTGTCTGTGAAAAGACGAGTGGTGAAAGATAGTACATACGACGGTTACGCCTTGCAACTGCGACGGAAACGGATTCCCGAGTTCGGCGATTTGCCCTTGAATAAAGTGCAAAGATCGGCTGTACAGAATTATTTATTTTCGTTTTCCGATGCGGGAAAACATCGTACGGCACACAAGTTAAAAACTTTGCTTTCGGCTATCTTCGCCACCGCCGCGGAAGATTTTCCCACGCTTTTGAATCCGATGCGCAAAATCGTTTTAGAACGATATTCCGCGAAAAAGGGCAAAGCGTTTACCGTGCAGGAAGAAAGAAAAATCATAGAATTTTGCTTATTGCGGCAAGGCAAAAGCAAATTTACCGACAAGGCTTGCGGCGCGATTTTGTTGCTTTTGTATACGGGGATGAGAATCGGCGAACTTTCTTCGGCTGCTTTTGACGGCACGCACATTACTTGCGTTTCCGAAAAAACGAGAAAGGGAAAAACCGACGTTTTGCGGAAAATTCCCCTTTCTCCGATGCTGAAAAAAGTATGGTATCTGATTGATTTTAAAAGCGCAATTTCCGCAAGCGCGGACAATATCCGTCGTACGTTAAAACGGATATTTCAAGGCAGGCATCCGCACGAACTCAGGTATACGTTTATCACTCGCGCGAAAGAATGCGGTTGTAACGCGGAAGCCGTGATGTTATGGGCAGGACATTGCCGGGATAATGACGTAAATGCAAGCCGCGTTGATCGCGGTTATACTACTTTTTCCGACGAGTTTTTAGTAAATGAAATGCAAAAGTTTGCGTATTGATTTCTTTATTACACAAAAAACTTCACAAGCGCTTGCGTCCTGTGCTGTTTGTAAACTTGCTTGTTATCTAATATTCTTATACAGCGGGCCGTAGGCGGCGCAGGCGCGGTAGTCCTGCCCTTCTTTGTCCATTCCGAACGCGTTCCACGCGGCGGGGCGGTAGATGTCTTTTTCGTCTACGTTGTGCATACATACGGGTATTCTCAGCATCGAACACATCGTGATTAAGTCCGCGCCGATATGTCCGTAAGAAATCGCGCCGTGGTTCGCCCCCCAGTTATTCATTACGTCATACGCAGATTTAAACGCACCCTTGCCCGTTACGCGCGGCGTAAACCACGTGCAAGGCCACGTGTAGTCCGTGCGTTTCCACAGTTTATCCGTTACTTCGTCCGGCAGTTTCACCGTCCAGCCCTCTACGATCTGCAATACAGGTCCTAACCCCTTGATAAGGTTAAGTCTTATCATAGTGGCGGGCATTTCCGCACGCGTTACGAAACGGCTCGAATATCCGCCGCCGCGAAAATATCCAAGGTCTGCATAAGGCCAAGTCGTGGCGTTCATCATCGTATCTATATCTTTATCCGTTACTTCCCACCACTTTTTCATAACGGCGTTGCCGCGTTCGTCCTTGACTTCGCCGCAGGCGTCCACACAGCACGCGCCCGAATTGATCAGATGAATAAACCCGTCCGCTTCTTTTGCCTTGCCTTCGATTTCGTAACCCGTTACTCGTTTCACCGCTTCGCCAGACCAGTAAGTTCTCACGTCCGCGAACATCTGCGCTCTGCCCGTGAGCAGTTTCATAAACAACATACTCGTTGCGTTTAAGGTATCATTTTCCGTGCCTAAAATGTACGGCTCTCTTGCGCCGTTCCAATCGAACGACGAATTTAAAATACTTTCGGGGAAATCGCAGTTCGGGTAGAAGTCAGTCCATTGCCGTTGCCCCTGAAATCCGCCGACAATCGCGTTATGCCCCACCGCTTCTTCTTCACAGCCTTGCGGCAGATTCTTATTGCCGTTGTACAAGTCCTTGATAATGCACGCCATTTTCGCCGTGAATTCCCAATCTTTCTCTTTTTCCGCGGCACTCTTCTGCATTTCTTTCGGGTTTTTATCGAAATCGGGCTTGCATTTCTCTTTCACCCATTTCAAGGCTTTTTGATACTCTTTCTCGTCGTAAATGCCCTTTTCCATTCGACGGATAATTTCCACTTCGTCTACGCTCTCCACCCGCATACCGAGATACTCTTCAAAAAACTCGGGCGAGATGATCGAGCCGCCGATGCCCATCGTTACCGAGCCGATTTGCAGGTACGATTTTCCACGCATCGTGGCAACCGCTACCGCCGCGCGGGCAAAGCGCAAGATCTTTTCCTGTACGTCTGCGGGAATCGTGGTATCGTCCGCTTCCTGCACTTCGTGTCCGTAAATGCCGAACGCGGGCAAGCCTTTCTGCGCGTGCGTTGCCAAAACCGAAGCGAGATACACCGCGCCGGGGCG
>CALARO010000023.1 GCA_937888935.1 uncultured Clostridia bacterium | reverse complement strand
CTTTGGTGGAGATAACGAGATTCGAACTCGTGGCCTCCTCGTTGCGAACGAGGCGCTCTACCAACTGAGCCATATCCCCAAAGTACTCGATTATTATACCCCTTTTTTCGGCGTTTGTCAAACGTTTTTTCATGCTGTTCGAAAGATTTTTTTCTGTTTTTGTAAATTTTGTCGATTTTTTCCGCTTTACGCCCGAAAGCAAATTGACAAAATCAAAAAAAGCCGCTATAATGTTTATGTTATTGCGCAAGTGCGAAGGGAAACAGCCGAAAAATATGATGCAGTCCGAAATCCGAAACAACATAAAAAAAATCCGCGCGGAAATATCCGAAAATCCGTTCGGCGAAAAGGTGCAACTGATCGCCGCCACAAAAACGCGCACAATCGAAGAGATCGAAGAAGCGATTGCGGGCGGCGCAGACGCGATCGCCGAAAACAAAGCGCAGGAATTTCGCGATAAAAACGATCTTTTACCGCAGAACGTCGCGCGCCATTTCATCGGCAGATTGCAGGAAAACAAGCTGAAATATATCGTCGGCAAAGTGCAGTTGATTCACTCGTGCGATTCCGAAAAAATCGCGGCGGCGATTTCGGCTTTGTCCGTCCGCCGCGGCACGGTCAGCAATGTTCTTCTCGAAGTGAATATCGGCGGCGAAGAAAGCAAAGGCGGCTTTTCGTATGCGGAAACCGAAGCGGCATATCGCTACGTGCGCGCGCTTCCGAATATAAAGCCGTGCGGACTGATGGCAATGCTTCCCGCCGAAATCGGCGAAGAATCCGGCGGCGCAATGGTGCGGAAAATGCGCGCCCTGCTCGATAAAATCAAGGCGGAAGATCCCGATTTTTCCGTGCTTTCCATGGGCATGAGCGGCGATTATAAATTGTGCGTGAAATACGGCAGCAACGCCGTGCGCATCGGCACGGGCATTTTCGGCGAGAGAAAATCAATCGTTCAGGCGGCAAAATAACGGCAATGCAAAGAGTAAACGGCGAAAACAACAAAAAGAACCGCAGCGGGGCGTATCTCTCGTTCCTGCGCGTTTTCGCGTGCTTCACCGCGTTTTTAATGCTCGTCCTGATCGGCGTGGAAGCGTCTACGCTCATATCCGACGCCGTCTGGTCGCCGTGGTCGCCCGATTATGCGTTCGTCGATCTTTCGCCCACGCTCGAAAAAGCGCAAACCGAGCTGACGGAAGAAGACTACGCCCTGATTTACGCGCAGACGGGTTTATCGAAAATCGGCGCGGACAGGCTGCTCGAAAGCGGCGAAAGCGGCAAAAAACGTATTAAAACCATACAAAAAAGCTATATGCAAAAAATTTCTTTCGAGCGCGATCGCTTTGCCCCGTGGACGTGCGCCGAAAAGCTCACGGGCGCGAACTCGTCCGAAATCGGCGCGGTGCGCGAAGGCGACATCATCGTCACTTCGGCAACGCACGTTCTCGGTTTCCGTTACGGCCACGCCGCGCTCGTAGTATCAAACAGCGATTTAAATCCGCGCAGCGGCTTGATTGTAGAAGCGTATTCCCCGGGTACGGTGAGCGTGATTTCGGATATCGCAAGCTCTTTCGATCGCTATGCATCGTTTATGATTTTGCGCCCCGATCCCGAAAAAATCAGCGATAAAACGCGCAAAGAAGTGGCGAATTATGCCAAAACGCAGCTGCTCGGCATACCGTACACGGTATTCGCGGGCATTTTCCGCAAGAAAAATCAGCAGCCCTTAAAAGGCACGCAATGCGCGCACATCGTGTGGTACGCGTATAATCATTTCGGCTACGATCTCGATGCAAACGGCGGCTGCGTGGTGAAGCCGCGCGATATGGCAAACAGCGAATATATGCAGGTGGTGCAGGTGTTCGGTTTCAATCCCGAAAAAGTGTGGACGTAAAATCGTCGTTTCTGAAAGGTTATCAAAAACAATCGCTAAAAAACGAAACGGAAACACGCATTATGGCTGAAAACTGTATCATTATCACGGGCGTAACGGGCTATTTAGGCAAGGCTTTCATAAACGAATTGATTAAAAATAAAGCAACGAAAAGCGAAATTGTAAGCGGCGGAACGTCGCTCGTTTTCACGGGCAGAAGCGAAGAAAAACTCGCCGCCTTAAAAAGCGAAATAAAAAGCGAAATAAAAAGCGAATTCAAAAACGAAAACGAATCCCGCGTTGAAATATTTGTCAAAGCGATGGATTTATCTTCGGAAAAGAGTCGCGCCGAATTTTTCGCCGCGCTTTCTTTCCGCGGCGAGAAAGTAAAAATGCTTATCAACGTAGCGGGCGCGGATATACAGAAGCCGTTCGAAGAATACACGCAGGAAAAGCTGCTGTTTCAATGCCGTGCGAATTTCGAAGGCGCGGCGGCGATGAGCCTGTACGCCGTGCAGAACGCGGCAAAAAACGCAAAAATTATCAATATTTCCAGCGTTTCCGGCATCTATCCCATGCCGTATTTTGCAGTGTACTCGGCAACGAAAGGCGCGCTCACGTCGTTTTCGCTGTCGCTTTCGCGCGAAGTAAAAAAGCGCGGAATCACGGTTACGGCAATCTTACCCGGGGCAATGCCTACGCGCGAAGACATAAGAAAGCAGATCCGCGGTCAGAAAGCATGGGGTAAACTTGCCGCCGAGCCTCCGTCCGTAGTGGCGCGCAAAAGCCTGCGCGCGGCGGAAAAAGGAAAAAGAAAAGTCATTGTCGGCGTTTGGAACAAGCTGATGAATGCCGCCACAAAATTATTGCCGCTTTCTTTAAAAATGAAATTCATCGAAAAGCGGTGGAGTAAAATCTCGAAAGACGCCTTTTAGTTTTTAACTTTTCGGCAAAAAATATAAATAAAAATAACACAACAAAAGAGAGAAAAAACCAATGAAAGATATTAAAGACACACCGAAGCTTACGTTCGGTCAGAAATTAAAAAATTTATGGAACTATTTCACCACCTACGAAAAAATATGGTTTATATCCATACTCGTGCTTGCAATCGTGTTCGCGTTTCTGTTTCCCGAAACCGACGATCCCGATTATACCGTTTCGATTGATAAAAACACCTACGTTCAATCCGTCGGAGAAAACGATCAATTCAATACGCTTGATTTCACGGGTACGGAAGGGGAATTTGTAATTGAATCCCTGGTCATTAACGGCGAAACGCACGATATTTCTTCGTTTACGAAATACGCGGAATTTACGGTGGAAGCGGGCGATGAAAAAACGATGAGCCTTACCTTGCCCGTTGCGCTCGATAAAAACAGCGAAATCGAATTGATTTGCTATGAAGAAAGCGAAGGCGGCGTTTTGCACGTGTCCGCCGCAGGCGAAGCGGGCAGCCTTTTCACGGCGCAAATTTCGCTGGAAGGCGGCTCGGGGTACACGGTAACGGAAAATCCCTTGGATTATCTCGTATCGGTAAAAGTCGTCACCGCGCTATATCTCGCCGACGTTATTTTAAACGTTGCCTGCGAGCTTTTGATTTCCAAGCAGAGCAAATGGAACTTTATCGTTTCGCTGGCGGTGGAAGTCACGGAAATACTCATTTGTATCGTTTGCGCGTATCGCTTTGCCACGATGGCATCAACTCTTTTATTCTGGATTCCTTGCGATATTATCAGCTTCGTCATGTGGAATAAGCATAAAGATCGCGATAAAGAAGAACTCACCGTCGTGAAGAAGCTAACGCCCTGGCAAGACGTGCTGATTATTTTCGGCATCATCGTCTGGACGGTCGGCATCGGGTATCTTCTTACGCTGATCGAAGTCGAAGGCGGAATTTTCGCGAATAACGTCCGTTATAAAAACATCGCGTGCTATCTCGACGCCTGCGTTTCCGCAGTAGGTATTGCAAACGGTTTGCTTATTCTGTTCCGCTACCGCGAGCAATGGATCGCCTGGTATATCAGCGCGGCGATCGAAACCGTGATCAATATCATGGCGGGGCAATGGATTTTGCTCGTGCTGAAAGCGGGGTACTTCTCAAACACTACCTACGGGTACATTCTGTGGACGAAGTATATCAGGGAACACAACATAAAAGTTGTCAGCTCGAAAGATCTGCACGGCAAAGGCAATTCGAAAGGCGCGCCCCTTGCGGGGCGCGCCAAAAATCGAATAATACAATCGGAGTGATTGATTTCAGTTGCGAAAAGGCGTGCTTACAGCGCGTCTTTTTCTGCTTTTGCCGTGCGTTTCGTTTCTTTATAATCGGCAATCGCCTTCGAAAGCTGATCGGGGCAGGAAGTATTGTTTCTGCACCGGATTCCCGCAAGCAGTTTTTCCACCTCGTCGATGTCCTTGCCTTCCACAAGCCGCGCAATGCCCTGTAAATTGCCGCCGCAGCCGCCGATAAAGCGCACGTTATGCAGTTTGTTGTCGGGCGTCACGTCAAAAAGAATCTT
>CALARO010000022.1 GCA_937888935.1 uncultured Clostridia bacterium | reverse complement strand
TCGCCGTTTATAAGAAAGTTTCCTTTTTGATAAAGCGCGCCGACGAGAAATTCGGCAAGAAAAAACCGTCTCGGCAAAGCGATACAAAGGAAAATGCGGCCGAAAACAAGCATAATCAGGCAGAAAAGGAAGAAAAAAACGGCGGCGATAACGAAAAACAGGCGTAAAAAAGCAGAAAATTCCTTGCCAAAATTCCGCGCGGGTAGTATAATAAAGCTATGAAAAAATTTGTTTCCGAAAGCGCGGAACAAACGCGCGAATTTGCGAAAAACTACGCGGCGACGCTTCGCGGCGGCGACGTATTATTATTGGACGGCGAGATGGGCGCGGGCAAAACGGTGTTCGTGCAGGGTCTTGCGGCGGGACTCGGCATTTCGGAAACGCCCACAAGTCCCACCTACGCGTACATGAACGACTACGACGGCAGGCTTTTTCACTACGATTGCTATCGTATCGAAACGCCCGAGCAGGCGGAACGGCTCGGCCTTGCCGACTATTTCGATATGGGCGGGATCTGCGTAATCGAGTGGTGGCAGAACATTGCGCCGCTGCTGCCCGAAAACTGCAAGCGCGTGCGCATTAAAAAAATCGGCGAAAACGCAAGGGAGATAGAGTTTTGAAAAATTATCTGGCGGCGGATACCGCTTCGAAATACTTGTGCGTAGTGCTTTGCTATCGCGGCAAAAAATACGAAATTTTCAAGGACGATTGCGCGATGCGCCATTCTTCCGAGCTGATGCCCGCCGCGGACAAGCTTTTCAAAGAAGCGGGCGCAGAGCCTGCCGAAATGGATTTTTTCGCGTGTTCGGTGGGCGCAGGCTCGTTTACGGGAATTCGCATCGGCATTGCGGCGATGAAAGGTTTCGCGCTTGCCACGGGCAAAAAAATTCTGCCCGTCACCACCTTCGATTGCGCGGCATATAATGGGGAAGGAAAGAAAATTCTCTGCCTTTGCGACGCGCTGCACGCGCATTACTACGCCTGCGGCTACGACGAAACGGGTAGCCGGACTTTCCCGCCCGCGTACATTTCCGAAGCCGAGCTTTGCGATTTATACGCGCAAGGCTACGAACTCAGAACGCTCGAAAACCCCGATTTTCTGCCCGCCGATCTGCCCTGCGTGCGCGTAAACCCCGCGATCGCGCTTGCCGGGGCGGCGGAAAAATTATCGGAAAACCCTGCCGCTTTCAAAGAACCCGCTGCGCTGTATATCAGAAAATGTCAGGCGGAAATCGAAAAGGAAGCCAAAGCTTCGGCGGCTGCGGATACAAACGCTGCGGGCGGGGCGGCGGAATGAGCCGCATTACGTACAGGCGGCTTACGAAAAAAGACGTGGCCGCCGTGGAAGAGCTGGAAAACGAGTGCTTTTCCGATCCGTGGACGAGAGCGATGCTGCTCGGCGCGTTCTGCTCGGAATTTTTCGTAGGTTTCGGCGCGTTCGCGGGAAAAACGCTTGCGGGTTTCGCGATCGGCACATCGGTATTCGAAGACGCGGAAACGGACGACATCGCCGTGCGGGAAAGTTTTCGGCGGCAGGGGATCGGCGGCGAACTTTTACGGCTTTTAGAAGAAACGGCGAAAGAGCGGGGCGCGGCGCGCGCGTTTTTAGAAGTGCGCGTATCGAACGCGGCGGCGATCGCGCTGTACGAAAGCCGTGGGTACAGAAAACTGCACGTAAGAAAAAAGTACTACCCGGACGGCGAAGACGCGTATGCGATGAGCAAACGGCTGCTTTCCGAAAACGCGCGGGCGGCGGAAACGGGTAGTCTGTAGCGCGGGCGCGGCAATGCGCGGCAATGCGCGAAAAGCGCGCAACAAAGCGCGGCAAGGCGCGAAAAAGTGCGGCGAGGTGCGGCGATTTGAAAAAAAGCGACGTTTCTTTTATTCAGAAAGGCAAGGGGCGGGATCTCGTGTTTCTGCACGGGTATCTTTCTTCGAAGGAAGCGTTTTCGGCGCATATCGGGTATTTTTCGAAGAGTTTCCGCGTGACGGCGATTGATTTTTGCGGCTTCGGGCATAGCGCGCCGCTTGAATGCGCGTTTTCGGTGAGCGACTACGCGGCGTGGACGAGCGAAGCGTTTTCGCTTCTCGGCGTGGGCGAAAAGCCGTATTGTATCGCCCATTCGTTCGGTTGCCGCGTGGCGGTGAAAATGCAGCGGCTCGCGGCGGAACGAGGCGGCGAAGACGTGTTCGGCAAAACGATTTTCACAGGCCCTGCGGGGCTATTGCCAAAGCGCACGCTTCGCTATAAAATCAGGGTGAAAGCGTACCGCGCGGCGAAAAAGCTTTTCCCCGCATACGCCGAGAAGAAATTCGGCAGCGCGGAATACCGTTCTCTTTCGCCCGTGATGAAAGAGAGCTATAAAATGATCGTGAACGAAGATTTGCGGGGGGATATAGCGAAGTTTTCGCCTCCCGCGCTCGTGATCGAAGGAAATCGCGATACGGTGACGACGGCGGCGGAGGCGGAAGAATACGCGAAGCTTCTGCCCCGGGGACGGTTGCAATATATCAGCGGCGGACATTTCGCGTTCGCCGAAAGCGCGGCTGAATTTACGCTTGCCGCAGAGGAGTTTTTTTCGGATGAATGAATGGGAAAGAATTGCGATTACGCTGCTTGCCACGGCGTTGTATTTCGCGGCGGGCGCGAGAATGCTCGGCGCGATGCAATGCTGCGGCTACAAAAACGCGCGCTTTCACGCGTGGCTGAAACGGCGCGATAATCTTTGGTACAATCGGCTGTGCCTTTTATTCACTATGCTGCTTTTATCGTGCGCGCTGTGTTCTTTGAGCTTCTCGTTTTTGGGCGCGGTCGTTGCAAAGTGGATTTCGCTTGTGCCGTTTGCGTTTTTTGTTGCGCTATTCTGCGTGACGGAAAGCAAATCGCCCGTAAAAGTGCCGTTCGTTTCCACGGGGCGGATTCGGCGGCTGGGGGCGGCGTATGCGTTTTTGCTCGCGCTCGCGCTGTATATTATCGTAGCCGTGTTTGCCGCGCTCGAAAAAGTTATTCCCGGCAACCTGTACCCGATCTTTTCGCTGTTGCCGATCTGCGCCGCGCCGCTTTTTCTGCCGTTTTTGTTCGAGTTTGCCAACCTGATTTCGTGCGCGTTCGAAACGCCGAGAAACGCGAAATTCGCGCGGCGGGCGGCGGAAAAACTGAAAACCGCGCGCGAAAACGGGTGCGTTGTGATCGGCGTGACGGGCAGCTACGGCAAAACTTCGGTGAAGAACGTTCTCGCCGCGATTTTAAGCGAGAAATACCGCGTGTGCGCCACGCCCGAATCGTACAATACCCCCGTGGGAATTGCGAAAACCATCGAAAGCGCGGCATTTGACGGCGCGCAGGTTTTTATCGCCGAAATGGGCGCGGCGAAAGCGGGCGATATTAAAGAACTTTGCGATTTGTACCCGATCGACTACGGCGTGTTTACGGGGGTGTGCCGTCAGCACTCGGAAACGTTCGGCTCGGCGGAAGAGATTTTTGCGGAAAAGCGGCTGATTATCGGGCGCGCGGCGAAAAAGGCGATCTGCGGCGCGGCGGTGTATGAAGATTTCGGCGATAAGCTCACGGCGGAAGAAATGAAAAAATGCGTGTTCGTGCCGCGCGGCGCGGCGAAAAACGTGGGCGGATTTCCTTTGAAAACGGAATTTGATTTATCGCTGAACGTTGGCGGCAAGATAGAAACGCGGCGGGTGGAAACGCCGATTCTCGGCAGGGGGGCGGCAGAAAACATCGCTCTGGCGGCGTACGCGGCGGCGGAAATCGGATTGAGCGCGGAAGAGATTTTCGCGGGAATTTCCAGGGCGAAGCCCGTGCCGCACAGACTGCAACTCATCGAAGAAAACGGCGTGTACGTGCTTGACGACGGCTACAACGCAAGCGAGAAGAGCGCGGCGCAGGCTTTGGAAGTGCTTTCCGCGGTTTCGGGGCGGAAC
>CALARO010000021.1 GCA_937888935.1 uncultured Clostridia bacterium | reverse complement strand
TAAAGTCCGATGTCATCGGACTTTTTTCGCATATAAAAGCTTGTAAAAAAGTATCCATTTCCATAGATGCAAATTGAGCCTTTTTCCGTAAGCGACGGGGTTTGAACAAGCGCAATCAAAAAATTTTCTTAATAAGGCAGGACATCTACATAAAAATTCAGGCGTATAGCGTAAAAACTATACGTCTTTTTATAAAAAACGGTTGCTTGTTTTTAGCGAGTACCCGTCTTTTAAATTTTTGCCGAAATTTGAAAATCGCCGAGCCAAAAGACTTGATAAATTCCGAAAAAAAGTGTATAATAAAAACTGTAAAATTCTACGGTTTTCGGCTCGGCTTCTCGCCGTCAAAAGCAATTGCGCGAAAAACAAGCCGAAAACACCCGATAAAATCACACAGAGGTAGTAAATGCAGGGCAAATATTATATCGTAACGTACGGCTGCCAGATGAACGTACACGAATCGGAAAAAATCGCGGGACTTCTGCGCTCGTCCGGCTACGAATCGGCAAACTCCGAAGAAGAAGCCGACATCATCGTGTTCAACACCTGCTGCATCCGCGAAAACGCCGAAAATCACGCGTTCGGCAATATCGGCGCGCTCAAAAAGTTAAAAAGGCTGAAAAAAGACCTGATTATCGCCGTCGGCGGCTGTATGACGCAGGAAAAAGGCAAAACCGACGTTCTCAAAGAAAAATTTCCGTTTATCGACGTAATTTTCGGTACGCTCAATCTCGAAGAATTGCCCGCGCTCATCGAAGAAAAACGCCGCGCGAAAAAGCGCGTGATTAAAATCCGCGAAAAAGAAGGCGAAATCGTCGAAGGCGTGCAGCCGTTCCGTACCAGTTTCCCCAACGCGTGGGTAAATATCGCCTACGGCTGCAACAATTTCTGTTCGTACTGTATCGTGCCGTATGTGCGCGGCAGAGAGCGTTCGCGAAAAGCCGAAAATATCATCGCCGAAGTGCAATCGCTCGTCGATCAGGGCTATAAAGAAATCACTTTGCTCGGGCAGAACGTCAATTCCTACGGCAACGATCTGCAGGACGGCTCGAATTTCGCCGACCTTCTCGATAAAGCGGCGTCAATCGGCGGCAAATTCCGCCTGCGCTTTATGACGAATCACCCCAAAGATTTCACCGAAGACGTGGTGCGCGTCATGCAAAAACACGTGGGCAAAATATGCAGACTTGTGCATCTGCCCGTGCAATCCGGCTCAAACGAGATTTTAAAGCGCATGAATCGCCGCTACACCGTCGAAAAGTATCTCGAAGAAATCAAAATGCTGAAAACTCTGATTCCCGAAGCGGAAGTCACCACCGATATAATCGTCGGCTTCCCGGGCGAAACGGAAGAAGATTATCTTAAAACGGAAGAACTCGTAAAAAAGGCGGATTTCGCTTCGGCGTTCACGTTTGTGTATTCGAAGCGCAGCGGCACGAAAGCCGCCGAAATGCCCGATCAGATCCCCGAAGACGTATCTAAAAACCGCATTATGCGCCTTGTGAAACTCGTCAATTCAAAAACGCGCGAAAAGTCCGAAAAATACGTCGGCAAAACGGTGGAAATTCTCTGCGAAGACTACGACGAAAAGAAAAAAGCTTACCTTGGCAGAGACGAATTCGGCAGAATGGCGTACTTTTCTTATCCGAAAAATATTATCGGCAAATTCGTCAATGTGCGCGTCACCGCCGCAAACGGCATCTCGCTCACAAGCGAAGTCGCAGGTATAGAAGATTAAAACAAAAAACAAAGCGAAATTATCCCGAAAAAACAGCGAATAACCATGGAAAATCCGAAAGAAGAGAATAACAAAAAACAGAAAAAACCGTCCGAAATGATGCAGCACTATCTCGCAATCAAAGAAAAGTATAAAGATTGCCTTGTGTTTTATCGTTTGGGCGATTTTTACGAGATGTTTTACGACGACGCGATCAAAGCCTCGCAAATGCTCGATCTCACGCTTACCGCACGCGATAGCGGACTTGAAGAGCGCGCGCCCATGTGCGGCGTGCCGTATCACGCCGTGGATACGTATATCGCAAAGCTCGTAGAACGCGGCGAAAAAGTGGCGATCTGCGAGCAGCTTTCCGATCCGAAAGCGGGGGGCGGACTTGTTGAACGCGACGTCGTTCGCATCGTTTCCGCGGGAACGCTCGTAGAAGATACGCTGCTCGACGAAACGAAAAATAATTATATCGCTTGCGTTTCGAAAACGGAAGAGAGTATCGCCGTAGCGTGGGCAGACATCACCACGGGCGAATTTTTCGTCACGGAATTTAAAGGCGAAGGCGAAAAACAGCTCACCGAAGCCGTCAGCCTGCTTCTTCGCTACTCGGTTGCGGAAGTTATCTGCAACGACGACATGGTGCTCGCTTCGAAAAATATCAAAGAGATTAAGCACGGCGCGCTGCCGCCGTTTTCCTGCTACGTTCCGTGGGCGTTCAACGTAAAGCACGCCGAAAAAACGCTGCTCACGCAATTCAACGCCGCCACGCTCGCGCCTTACGGCATCGCGGGCAAAGAAAATTGCATTTCTGCCGCCGGCGCGCTTGTGGAATACTTAAACGAAACGCAGAAACGCTCGCTTTGCAACGTTTCTTCCATCGAACTCTACGATAGAAGCGAATTTCTCACGCTTGATTCCATCGCCGTCAGAAATCTCGAACTCGTCAAAAACAACGCCGAAGGCAAAAAGTACGGCTCGCTTTTGTGGGTGATCGATCAGACGAAAACGGCAATGGGCGCGCGGCTCATGCGCCAATGGCTGTTATCGCCTTTAAAAAGCGCGGAAAAAATCAACGCCCGCTTAAACGGCGTGGAAGAACTTTTCAATGCTTCCGTCCTGCGCGTAGGCTTGCAGGAAACGCTCGGCGAAGTAAAAGACGTCGGCAGGCTTGCGGGTAGAATTTCCTACGGCAACGCCACGCCGAAAGATCTCGAAGCGCTCAAAAAATCGCTCGAAATGCTTCCGTCGCTGCGTTTCCGCCTTTCCGGGTTCACTTCCCCGATTTTAACGGGGCTTTTAAACGATCTGCCGAATGTAGACGATCTCGCCGCGCTTTTATCTGCTGCAATCGCCGAAAACGCGCCCGCGCTCACGAAAGACGGCGGCTATATCCGCGCCGGCTACGATTCCGACCTCGACGAGCTTCGCGGCATGCGCGAACATGCGGCTTCGCTTTTAAAAGATATGGAAACGCGCGAAAAAGACCGCACGGACATCCGCACGTTAAAAATCGGATTTAATCGCGTGTTCGGCTATTATATCGAAGTTTCCAATTCGTTCAAAGATAAAGTGCCGCAAGAGTATATCCGCAAGCAAACGCTCACGAACGGCGAAAGATACGTCACGGAAGAATTGAAGCAACTCGAAGAAAAAATCCTGACCGGCGAAGAGCGCGCGCTCGCCTTAGAAGCGCGTATTCTCGAATACGTGTTAAAGCAGCTTTCTTCGCGGCTCGAAGATTTATTGAAAATTGCGGAAATTATCGCCAATCTCGATTGTCTCACCGCGCTTGCCGCCGTCGCGAAAAACAGAAAATACGTCCGCCCGCAAATCGTATCTGCCGACGGCGCGCTGAAAATCACCGAAGGGCGACACCCCGTCGTCGAAGCGCTTTCCAAAGAACGTTTCGTGCCGAACGATACGCTGATGGACGAAGAAGAAAATCGCAGCCTGATCATCACAGGCCCGAATATGGCGGGTAAAAGCACGTATATGCGGCAAGTCGCGCTGATCGCGATCATGGCGCATATCGGCAGCTTCGTCCCCGCAAAATCGGCGCAGATCCCGCTTATCGACCGCGTGTTCACGCGGGTGGGCGCAAGCGACAATCTTGTCTACGATCAATCCACGTTCATGGTGGAAATGACGGAAGTCGCGGCAATTTTATTAAACGCCACCAAAAACAGCCTGCTCGTATTAGACGAAGTCGG
>CALARO010000020.1 GCA_937888935.1 uncultured Clostridia bacterium | reverse complement strand
GAGTTCTTCTTTAATCTCTCTCGGCACGGTTTTTTCGGCGTTTTCGCCTTTTTTCACGTAGCCTGCGAAAAGAATGAAATCGTCGTCTTCCACGTGCTTGGCAAGCAAAATTTTATCCTGCTCGCGATTGGTAACCACCATCGAAACCGCTACGGCGAATTGCGGAAACACATACTTTTCGCAAGTGTCGCAATAGGGGATCAGTCCTTCGTTTTCGCAAAAGCGAAGCGTTAATTTCTGCCCGCAATTTCTGCAATACATTATTTTCACCTCCCTTGGTGCTTATCAGCCGCCGCGCCGCGAAAAGCCGCGCGGCACAAATAAGTTTTCTTTCTTTTAAACTCTTTTTTAATATCATAAACCTTTTTTTAAATTTTGTCAACTTTCTGCGCGTAAAATTTATGTAAAAAGCTCGTGATCCGGCGTTTTTTAGCGGGAATTTTCACGAAAAACGCCGAAAATCGCCCGCCTTGCGCATACGCGCGCGAATATGCGCATACGATAATATATGCGATTTTACGCGAGAAACGGGGAATAAACGAAAAATTTACGGAATTTTTCCGCCGTCGGGGCGCGCCCGCACTTGACAAGCGCGAAAAAAAAAGGTATAATGATACTCGGCTGGTAAAAGCCGAAGGTTCGCGGCGTTCTTTTATGTCTTTTTAAATCCGGAAAGAAATAAATAAATCAAGGCGCGGCGCAAGGAGAAATTACATATGCTTACATCCATTTGCGGCATCAACTGGGGCGACGAAGGCAAGGGCAGAATGGTAGATCTTCTTTCGGAAGATTACGACATTGTCTGCCGGTATCAGGGCGGCAACAACGCGGGACACACGGTGGTAAATCATCTCGGCAAATTCGCGCTCAATCTGCTTCCTTCGGGGATTCTGAGAAGAGAAGTGGTCAACGTACTCGGCAACGGTATGGTGATTGATTTAAAGCACCTTTGCGGCGAAATGGATAAACTGCGTTCGGCGGGCGTGGAAATCACCCCCGAAAATCTGAAAATTTCCGATCGCGCCGTGATTACGATGCCTTACAACGTATTGCAGGACTGCCTTGAAGAAGATCGTCTTGCGGGCAAAAAGTTCGGTTCTACCCGCCGCGGCATCGCGCCCGTGTATGCGGATAAATATTTCAAAAAGGCGTTCAAAATGGGCGAGCTGCTCGATAAAGAGCATTTGTACGCGCGCGTGGCGGACATCGTGGAATGGAAAAATCTCACCGTTGTTGGCGGCTATCACGCTGATCCTGTGAAAACTGAAGACGTCATCGAGTACTTCGAAACTTACGGCACGCCGCTGTTGCCGTATATCTGCGACGTAGGCTCGTATCTCAATAACGCGGCGAAAAAAGGCAAAAACATTATGTTCGAAGCGCAGCTCGGCGCGCTTCGCGATATTGATTTCGGTATTTATCCCTACACTTCTTCGTCGTCTACCATTGCGGCGTATGCGCCCATCGGCGCGGGCGTGCCGAATTTAAAGCTTGATAATTCCATCGGCATTATGAAAGCGTATTCCACCTGCGTGGGCGAAGGTCCGTTCGTTGCCGAATACTTCGGCGAAAAGGGAGAAAGACTGCGCAAACTCGGCGCGGAATACGGCGCGGCTACGGGTCGCCCCCGCAGAGTAGGCCCGTTCGACGTGGTGGCTTCCCGCTACGGCATCCGCTGCCAGGGCGCGGACGAAATCGCGCTGACTAAGCTCGACGTGCTTTCCGATTACGAGGAAATCGAAGTCTGCACGGCGTACACGCTCGACTGCAAAAAAATCGAAACTTTCCCCACTACGGCGGTTCTGAACGAATGCAAGCCCGTGCTTGAAACCGTGAAGGGCTGGCACACGGATATTTCGAAGTGCCGCAAGAAGAAAGATTTGCCGAAAGAAGCACTCGACTATATCAAATATATCGAAAACGCATGCGAGTGTAAGATTAAGTACGTTTCGGTAGGTCCCGAAAGGGAAGCGTATGTAAAACTCTAAGCAAAATTGAATGCTTTCACCTCCGATGAAACGCCGGAAAACGATTTTCGGCGAGAAACGTCGGGGGTGATTTTTCATGAAACGCAGATTTTACAAAATGCAGGCGCTCGGCAACGATTATATTTATTTCGATTGTTTCGATTTTTGTATCGACGCGCCCGCCGCGCTTGCCGTGCGGCTTTCCGATCGGCGGAAGGGAATCGGCGGTGA
>CALARO010000019.1 GCA_937888935.1 uncultured Clostridia bacterium | reverse complement strand
CCTGCGCCGAAGGGAATTGCTTTTCGAATTGCAGAATGTTTTCGATACGCGCGCCGCGCCAGCCGTAAATGGACTGATCGTCGTCGCCCACGGCGAACAGATTGCCGTGCACCAAAGATAACAGCCGCACGATTTCGAATTGCACTTCGTTGGTATCCTGAAACTCGTCCACCATGATATAGCGGAATTTGCCGCCGAGATACTCGCGCGCTTCTTTATCGCTGCGAAGAAGGCGCAGGGTGCGGCTTAAAAGATCGTCGAAATCGAGCGCGTTGTTTTCCGCCAGATGCTTTTCGTAAGCCGTAAAAACGCGGGTGATTTCCTTGATGTCGCGATCGCCCTTATTCGCCGCCGCGTATTCTTCGGGCGTTACCCCCTGCGTTTTCGCGTCGGAAATCGCGCGTTTGATCTGTTTGAAAAGCTCGTCTTCGCGCTCGTCGCTTTCCAGCGTTTCTTTATACGCCTTTTTCAATACGTTGTTGCGTTCCGTTTCGCTGTAAATCGAGAAATTTTTATTCAGACCCGCGCTTTCGGCGAAGTCGCGCAGAATACGCACGCACATCGAGTGAATGGTGCATACCCACATGCCTTCGGTATCGCCGAGAAGCGAAACGCGTTCTTTCATTTCGTTCGCAGCTTTGTTCGTGAACGTGATGGCGAGAATCGAGCGGGGCGAAACGCCCTTTTCGCGCATTAAATACGCGATACGCGTGGTGAGAACGCGCGTTTTGCCGCTGCCCGCGCCCGCGAGTACAAGCACCGCGCCTTCGGTGGCAAGCACGGGCTTGATCTGTTCTTCGTTGAGTTCTTTCAATAATTCTTCGGTACTTTTCATTTATTTCTTCTTTCCGTATAATTTTACTCGCTTTATTATATCATTTCAGGCGGCGTTTGGCAAGCGTATTTCGGGCAAATTTTTTCCGAAATCCGGCACGCCTGTCCGCCGCTTTTGCACGCTATCTTCCCGCGGGCGAAGAAGAAAAGGCAAATTCGCTTTCTCTTCTGAAACGTTCGAGCGCGCGCAGATATTTTTCGCTTAACGAAAGGGTGTAGCGTTGCTTTTCTTCGTAGGAAAGCGTGGAAAAGTACTCTTTATCGGTGAGCCTGCCGATCGCGTCGGAAGTTTCGCCTTCGGATAAAAGCATTTCTTTCACGCGTAAGTAAAATTCGTCTTCTTTTTCGCCGGCGATCGCCTTTTGCGTTTCTTTGATGAAGTAGCGTTCGGCTTTGCTTTCGTTTACGCCCTGCCGCTTCGCTTCTTCCACGCTTTGGCGCACGCTCTTTTCGCAATGTTCCCAAAAGCCTTTTTTCATTCGTTGCTTCGCGCTTTTCGCCGCACTCTTAAATGATTGCGCTTCCGCCATTTTGTTTTCTCCTTTTTTTCGGCTGAATTTCTCTTCTTTCGCGTGGTTTCGACGTTTTTTGCGCCGTATAGAAAAAACTCGCTTGCCCGAGATTTTCGGGTAGCGAGTTCTTTGGATTAGTTTTTGTTTCTCTTTCTTGCGGCTTCCGACTTCTTCTTTCTTCTTACGGAAGGTTTTTCGTAAAATTCCTTCTTGCGAAGATCGCCGATAATGCCGTCGCGCGAACACTTTCTCTTGAAGCGACGAAGCGCGCTTTCTACGTTTTCGTTTTCACCGACTTTTACCGTGGACATTCTTTTCTCACCTTCCTTTGCCTGCCGCGTTTATTTTTAACGCCTTTGATTATAGCAACTTTTTTTCGTTCTGTCAAGCTCTTTTGCGGGGGTGTAACAAGCTTTTTTTACGTTCGGCAAACCTTTCTTGTTTTCGACAAAATTTTACTGATTTTTATTTCGCCAAATTCAACTTGTACAAAATCTCTTGCAGGTATTCGGCGGCAGTTTTCAGTTCTTCGATTTTCTCGTAGTCGTCTTTATACGCTTCGATGATCAGCGCGCCGCCAAAACCCGTATCCGCAAGCCGCTTTATAAGGCTTTCGAAATCGTATGCGCCCCTGCCCGGCAGACAGGTTTTGCCGCTTTTTGTTACGTCCGATACATGCACGTGCGAGATATGCCCCGCCATTTCTTTTAAATACTCGCTTTCCGGGCGTTCGGATAAGCGCACCTGCTTGATATCGAGCGTTGTATACAGTTTCGGGCAGTATTTCTGCACTTCTTTAAATACGCCGGGGCGGTTGTAGGTAGACCATTCCACCGTTTCGAGCGAAAGCGCAACGCCGTATTTTTCGCAGAGAACGCGCGTTTTTTCGAGCGCGTTACCGATTTTTTGAAAATTGTCGTTCGCGCCGCTGCGCGAAGCTTTTTTATAGCGCGCCGTGCCGTGAAAAGTATAATATTTCGCGCCGAACGCCTGCGCCGCCTGCATCGCGCGTTCTAAAAAATAGTACGCGTCTTTGAGCGTGCGCTCGTTTTCGGAAAAAAGCTGCGGCTCGATATGCGTGGTGTACAGGTGTACGGAATTTACGGAAAGATTTCCCTTTTTTTTGTTTAAAATTTCGCCGTAGGCGCGCGTGTATTCCGAAAAAGTTTCCAGAAAGATTTCGCACGTTTCTACGCCGAGATTTTTAATCGTTTGCACCGCTTCTTCGTTGTACTGCCGCATGAAAAGCGACGCCGTGGAGATACCTACCCGCATTGTTTCCGCCCCTTTATTTTTTCTCTTTTTTTATTCTCAAAACGGCTGCCGACCACGCTTCGATTTTCTTTACGATCCACTCTTCGCCCGCGCCGAGCGGCTGCCACGTAAGCCCGTTGAAAAGTTCCGCCGCGCCGCGAAAATCGTTTCTCACGCGCACGTTTTCGGCGTTATCGAAATCGAGATTGTACAAAAACACGACGCGCTCGTTTTCGTCTTCCCAGACGGACTGACCGAGCCGCAGATTGCTATCGGCGCGCACGGGCATTTTTCCGCCGCAGAGCCAATCGAAAACGTTCTTGATCTGCTCGCCTTTCGCTTCGCTTAAAATATCGTCCGACCACGCGCCGCGCGCGCTCACCGCCATACGGCCGCCCTTTGCGTTCCGATATACGGCTGCGCCGATCACGCCCGCCGCCGCCTCCGCTTCGTTCATGCTGTACGAAAGCGTTTGCGCGCCGTCCGCTTCCAGGCAAGCCGTTCCCCGCGCGGCGTTCGCCATGATATTATACCTTTGATACCCCGCGTACTTGCCGTTGAGCGCGTGCGAAGTGAACGTTTCGCTGCATTTTCCGCCGCCCAACGCCGCTTCGGGATAGGTGGATTTTTTCACGCCCGCAACGTTCTCGCCCAGCTTGCTTTGAATTTCAAGCGCCGCTTTTCCGTCGGCATACACGGCTTTTTTTGCCCACTCTTCTAAAAATCCGACCGAGGCGGCGCGGATCGCTTTGCCGCTGCACAAAAGCACTTTCGCGCCCTTTTCGCGGAAAGTGAAAGGAATCCCGAGAAAGAACAGATTGTACCAGTCGTTTACGCCCGTATCGCCCATCGCGCCCACGTCTTTCACGGCGTCGGTATACCGCCATACGTCCGCGGAAAAATACGGAAATACGCCGATCTGCTCTTTGCCGCGCGTGAGATCTTTGAGAAGCGACAGATAATCGTAGTTTTCGTGCATGACGGACACGAGATTGCCCGCTTGCAGCTGCTCGGCAAGGTTGGGTTTTATGCCTTCGTCCATCACGCCGTCCGCGCCCGCCACGCCGATATTCATAATCGCTTCGAGCAGCGTTAATTTCATGGATTTGCCCCTTCTTACGTACGGGGAAGTGACTTCTTCGGTGAAATTCACGGCTTTGTACGGCGTTTTCGAAGCGAGCGCGCAAAGCCGCGCGATTTCCAGATTTTTATACACCGCTTCATAGGGCGAGCGATCGGAATAGCAGCCGCTGCCGTGGCGAAACCACACTTCGCCGTTCTTGTTTTTTGCGATTTCCACGTACCGCGCGAGCGGCATGCCTTCGTACAGCGCGGCGGAATAATTCACCTGCATGAAACCGATCGCGATGTTTTCGTCTACGGCATGCACGGCCTTTGCGATGAGTTCCGCCAGATTTTCAAGCGCGTTGCGGTTAAATTCCTGCCAATCGCCCCGCACGGAAGCTTCGTTCTGCCCGAGCGCGGCGGAAAGGCTTTCGCGCGTGTAGCGGGCGTGATATTTTTCGTTGAATTTTTTAATGCAGTTTTCGCAGAAACAGCCGTAGCGGATCGAGCCGTGGTAAGCGATGCGGAAATCGTCGTCGATCCAGAAAGCTTCGGGGTTCAGCCGCGCGTATTTCGTTACGGTATCAAAAAGGCGCTGATAAAATTTTTCGTCGCGCGGGCAAGCCACGGCTTTGCTGCGCCTGCCCGTATCATCCACCATCGTATCGAAAGGCGCGGGCGCGTCTTTTTCCACCGCTTCGTCGCCATGGCCGAGCGTAACGCTTAAGTTTACCTGAAAATTGATCCCCTTTTCCCGAAAATGTTCCGCGAAGCGGCGGTACGTTTCGAAATCGGAAATCTTCTTGTTTTCGGTGTAAATATCGTTGTAGGTAACAACGGCGATCCCGCCCGAAAACGCTTTCGGGTATTTTGAAAGCGCGGATTCGATCTTCTCTTCTTCGATGCAAAAAATGCGCTGAATGATTTTATAACTGCCCATGGTTTGTATTTCCTTGTCTGTTCTTGCCTGTTTTCGCCCGTTTGCGCCGGGGCGGAATTCAAAGCCGCGCGGGGCTTTTCTTATATATTATAGCAAGTTGCGGAAATTTTTGCAAACCTTTGCCGAGCCGGCAGAAAGAAATTTAAAAAATTTTTCGCGTGGCGGTTGACAAACGGAAATTTTTGCCGTATAATAGAATTAGCTTTAAAGGATACGGAGGTGCTTTTGAAAATGACGAAAATCGTTACGGTGGGAAGAGAATTCGGCAGCGGCGGCAGAGAAGTGGGCAAACGGCTCGCGGACGCGCTCGGCGTGGCGTATTACGACAAGGCGATTATCACGGAAATCGCGAAAAAGAGCGATTTTTCGGAAAAATTCGTGGAAACCATCTTAGAAAACGGCACGATGCAGCGCAATTATCTCACGTTCGGGCATACTTTTTCCGATTATCCCTGTCCTTCGGCGGGCATTACGGAAAAAATTCTGGCGGCGCAGCGGGAAGTGATCGAGAAGCTTGCGGAAACCGACTGCGTGATTGTGGGTCGGTGCGCCGATCTCATATTATCGGAAAAACGCCCGTTCCGCCTGTTTGTGTACGCGGACGAAGCGAGCAAATTAGAGCGTTGCCGCGAACACGAAGAAGGCGCGGAACATCTCACGGATAAGCAGCTTTTAAAGAAGATCCT
>CALARO010000018.1 GCA_937888935.1 uncultured Clostridia bacterium | reverse complement strand
AATTACCGCGAAAAATTGCAGATGATCGGAAAGCTGAAACTCAAACGGATCACTTCGCTCAACCGCTATATCGACGCGGACATCATCGCTTACAAAACAAACCGTCTGTATTCTTCGATTTCGCTGCTTGTAACGAGAAAGGGCATTATGCAGGGCGGCAGCAATTTCGCGCTGGAAGAAGCTTACGAAACGGACGGCGAAGCGATAGCGGCTTTTATTTCGCGGTATTATCAAAGCCACGAGCTGCCCGAAGAGATCGTTTCCGAGCCGGTGGACGGGCAGGAACTCCTGGAAGAGTATTTCGAAAAAACGCTCGGGAAAAAGGTGAAATTCGTTACGCCGAAGTCGGGCGTGAAGCGCGCGCTTCTGGATATGTCCGCAAAGAACGCCGAAGATTATCTTTTGAAATCGGTGGACAAAATCAGGCACAAAGACGATATGACGACGGCGGCGTGCGAGCGGCTGAAAAATCTGCTTTCGCTTTCGCATTATCCCAAGCGCATGGAATGCTATGATATTTCGAATATCAGCGGCGTGGATAAAGTCGGCTCGATGGTGGTTTTTTCGGACGGCGAGCCGGACAAGACTTCGTATCGGCGTTTCCGGATCAAAACGGTGGAAGGCGCGAACGATTTCGCGTCATTGCAGGAAGTTTTAAGGCGCAGGCTTTTAAAGCTCGGCACGGAGGAAGAAGAGCGTTTTCCGAAGCCCGATTTAATCGTGATCGACGGCGGCAAGGGGCAGCTTTCGGCGGTGAAAGAGATTTTCGACGAGATGAACGCGGGGGACATTGATCTTGTGTCGCTTGCCAAGCGCGAAGAAGAAGTTTTTACTTTGCACGGCGAAGAAAGCGTGAAAATAGATCATCGCGATTACGCGTTGAAGATGCTGCAACGGCTTCGCGACGAGGCGCACCGCTTTGCGATAACCTATTTTAGAACGCTGCACGATAAGCGGAATTTAAGTTCGCGTTTCGAAGAAATCGAAGGCGTGGGAAAAGAAAAGCGGAAAGCTCTTCTGGATACCTTCAAAAGCGTGGAAAACGTGGCGCAGGCGAGCGAAGAAGAGCTTGCCGCCGTGCCGGGAATCGGCGAAAAACTGGCGAAAAACATTAAGAAATATTTCGAAGAGAATTTTTGATTTCAGGCGCGGCAACCGCGCGGAGGATTTACGAATGAACGAAAAGCTGAATTACGAATTGATCGCTTCCGATCTGGACGGCACGCTTTTAAAGGACGATAAAACCTTTGATTTGGAAACGCGCGAAGCCATTCATAAATACGTTGCGGCGGGCGGGAAAA
>CALARO010000017.1 GCA_937888935.1 uncultured Clostridia bacterium | reverse complement strand
AAGGCAAGATATTTAGGTCAGCGTCCGGAAGTGCGCGGTGCGGTTATGAACCCCGTAGATCACCCGCACGGCGGCGGCGAAGGCAAAGCGCCCGTAGGGCATGCCGGACCTATGACTCCTTGGGGCAAACCCGCTCTCGGCTACAAGACGAGAAAGAAGAAGAATGCAACGAACAAGTTCATTCTCAAGAGAATCAACTAATTCGGAGGAGAGAAGAATATGTCAAGAAGCATAAAGAAAGGACCTTACGTGGAAGCGAAGCTTTTGAGCCGTATTCAGGCGATGAACGAAGCGAACGAGAAGAAGGTTTTGAAAACCTGGTCGAGAGCCTCCACAATCTTCCCCGACATGGTAGGACACACGATTGCGGTATACGACGGCAGAAAGCACGTTCCCGTGTACATCACGGAAGATATGATCGGCTGCAAGCTCGGCGAGTTTGCTCCCACGAGAACATTCCACGGTCACGCCGCTAAGACGTCGACGCCCTCGAAATAAGGAGAGATGACAAATGGCAACGAATATGAAGAAGAATGAGCTGAACGCGCAGGAAGCGAAGAAACGCCCCTACGCTGTGGCGAAATACGTGAGAGTATCCCCGTACAAAGTGAGAACGGTGCTTGCGCTGATCCGCGGAAAGGATTATAAAGAAGCGAAAGCCACGCTCGAACACATCACCAACGGCAGCGCGCTTGCGGTGAAGAAAGTACTCGTATCGGCGGGCGCGAACGCAGAGCATAATTTCGGCATGGACAGAGGCGATCTGTTCGTATCCGAGTGCTATGCCGACGGCGCTACCTCTCTGAAGAGAATGCAACCCGTATCCAAAGGCAGAGGGCATGCGATCTTAAAGAGAACGAGCCACATCACGGTTGTTCTGGACGTTAAAAAATTGGAAGGAGAATTATAATGGGACAGAAAGTTAATCCTCGCGGTTTGAGAGTAGGCGTTATCAACGGTTGGAACACTCAATGGTACGCGGACAAAAAAGAATTCTCCAAATTCTTGAAAGAAGACAACGAAATCCGCACCTTCCTTAAAAAGAAGTATTATGCGGCGGCGATCAGCAAGATCACCATCGAAAGAGCGGCTACCCGCATCATCGTCACGGTGTTCACGGCTCGTCCCGGCGTAATTATCGGCAAAGCGGGCGCGGAAGTGGAAACCATCAAGAAAGATCTTGCCAAAATCACGAAAGGCAAGGCGGTGAGCGTAAACATCACGGAAGTGAAGAAGCCGGACTGCGACGCGCAGCTCGTGGCGGAAAGCGTTGCGGCTCAGCTTGAAAAGCGTATGGCGTTCCGTCGCTGCATGAAGCAGGCGATCGGCAGATCCATGAGAGCGGGCGTAAAGGGCATCAAGATGATGTGCAGCGGCCGTTTGGACGGCAGAGAAATCGCGGGGAGCGAGCATTATCATGATGGATCTATTCCCCTTCAGACGCTTCGCGCAGACATCGACTACGGCTTCGCGGAAGCGCACACCACGTTCGGTATGATCGGCGTTAAGTGCTGGATCTACAAGGGCGAAGTGCTGAAAGCCGCCAAAGCACCCGCAGTAGCGGAAGGAGGAGCATTATAATGTTGATTCCTAAGAGAGTAAAAAGAAGAAAGCAGCATAAAGGAAAAATGAGAGGCGCGGCGCACAAGGGCAACGTAATCGCATACGGCGAATACGGACTTGTAGCGGAAGAATGCGGATGGATCAAATCCAATCAGATCGAAGCTGCCCGTATCGCTATGACGAGATTCGTAAAGCGCGGCGGACAGGTCTGGATCGACATTTTCCCTCATAAGCCGATCACGAAGCACCCCGCCGAAGCTCGTATGGGTTCGGGTAAAGGTAACGTAGAGTACTGGGTAGCCGTAGTGAAGCCGGGCAGAGTGATGTTCGAAATGGCGGGCGTATCCGAAGCGGACGCGAAAGAAGCTATGCGCCTTGCCGGCAACAAACTTCCCGTGAAGTGCAAGTTTGTGAAGAAAGAAGTCGTGCAAGCGACGGAGGGCGGTGAAGAATAATGAAAGCGAAAGAAGTAAAAGAAATGACGAGCGCCGAGCTTACGGCGAAGTTGGCAGAGCTGAAAAGCGAGCTTTTCAACCTTCGTTTCCGTCTTGCGTCGGGTCAGCTTGAAAATCCCGTTTCTATCAGAACCTGCAAAAGAGATATCGCTCGCGTAAACACGGAAATCCGTGCGAGAGAGCTGAAAGCGTAAGGCGGAGGGCAAAAGAAAATGGAAAGAAATCTCAGAAAAGAAAGAGTCGGCATCGTGGTATCCGATAAGATGGATAAAACCGTCGTAGTGGAAATCACCGACAAGAACAAACACCCTCTGTACAAAAAGACGATCGTAACCTCGAAGCGTTTAAAGGCGCACGACGAGGAAAATGCCTGCGGCGTGGGCGACACGGTGAGAATCGTGGAAACCCGCAAGCTCAGCAAAGACAAGAACTGGCGCGTTGCCGAGATCGTCGAGAAGGCGAAGTAACGAGGTAAGGAGAAAGAATTATGATTCAACCCCAAACAAGACTGAAAGTAGCGGATAATTCCGGTGCGAAAGAGTTGATGTGTATAAGAGTTATGGGTGGCTCGTTCCGCAAGACCGGCAACATCGGCGACGTAATCGTAGCGTCCGTAAAGGCGGCAACGCCGGGCGGCGCGGTATCGAAAGGCGACGTTGTAAACGCGGTAATCGTGAGAACGACGAGCGGCATCAGAAGAGCAGACGGCACATACGTAAGATTCGACGAAAACGCGGCTGTAATCATTGATAAACAGAAGCAGCCGAGAGGCACGCGTATCTTTGGGCCGATCGCGAGAGAGCTGAGAGATAAAGACTACATGAAGATCATCTCCCTTGCACCCGAAGTGCTGTAAAGGAAACGGAGGACGAAACAATGAACGTAAAATTAAACGATAACGTACTTGTTATTGCCGGTAAAGATAAAGGCAAACAGGGAAAAGTCCTTGCCACCTCCCCCAAAGCCGATACGGTAACGGTAGAAGGCGTGCGGATGCAGAAGAAGCACGAGAAGGCGAGAAAAGCGAACGAAACGAGCAAAATCGTAGAGAAAGAAGGCGCGATCAGCGCGTCGAACGTAATGGTAATCTGCCCGGAATGCGGCAAGCCCACGAGAGTGAAGCACCA
>CALARO010000016.1 GCA_937888935.1 uncultured Clostridia bacterium | reverse complement strand
TGAAATCCGCGGATATACGGCGCGTAAATATCTAATTTTTGCATAAGTTCGATTGCTTTTTGTTTCTTTTGCTCGTTTTTAATGTTCATAATGTTTTTTCTCCTATTTGTTATAAAATTTCTATAAGTCCGTCGCTGTATTCGTGAACGTAACAATCGCCGCAGGCTCTTCCGTATTTATCGAAGTCGATATAATCTTCTAAAAATTCGGGAATTTCATATCCGCAGTCATCAAGTCGCGCTCTGCCGTAATCATCCCAGTTGTAGCCCGAGTACAGGTAAATATCGTCATCCCAGTTTTCGCCGCGTTCTTCTACTTTTCTTTCAAAATCGTCGAAATCGCAAATTTCGAGAAAAGCGCAGAATACTTTGTATTTGTAATCGTTATCGAGAATGCCCGATTCTTTTAAAGTTTCAAACAGCATTTCGGGATTGGTATAATCCCAGTTGCAGCAATCGGAAGGGATACCTTCTATGTCCTGAATGAATAATTCTTCGTCGATGCCGTCGAGTTCGAAACCTTCTTTTTTCAGTTCGGCAACGATTTCATCCCAGTCGTAAAACTCGGATAAATCGAGCCATTTCGAGCCTAACGCTCGCTCGTTGCATTCGTTGTAACTGCCCCAAGAGCCGATTACGATTTGAATGTTACCGTTCATTTTATTTGTCCTCCGCAAGTTTGTACCAGATTTTATACTCGACTTCGAGATCGAGCATATCGTATGCGCCGTCTTTTTCGCGGTACACGGGAACGTTGGTAAAATACATTGTAACGTAACCCTGAAACTCGTTCGGACGATCTTGCAAGGGTTTACAACGATTTACAACGTCGTCGAACACGCGAATGTACGGTTTGTTGTTTTTCGAGATGCAAGGGCAGAGCAGACTGCCTTCGGAAAGATAACCGAAACCGGATAATTTTTTATCCGACTTGCTACGAACGTTCTGAATCGAGAAAACTACTTTTTTCATTTGGAATTTACCTCCGAAAATAATTTTTTTTGCCTTTTCGGCAACAAAAAAACAGCACGGAGAAAATTGAAAATCCGAGATAATACAAATAGGGGAAGCGCGAAAGTCAACGAGGGAGCAAGAAATTATTGCATACAAGTTAAGCAAAATTAAAAAAGGGACAAATAAAAAAAGCCGAAATTGAAGCAAATCAATTTCGGCGACAGGGCGTGTTTACACTAACTCATAAAACGTATCTTTTGGTAAATTTTCCGCATAACTGTGTTGCTCGTCGGTTGAATACGTCGCTGTATTCGCCCTTCTCGCGCCTTGTTCTGCGAAAAATTTACTCAAAATCTACATTTTCTGTTAGTATAAACACGCCCTGAAAATACAAATTTTAAGCAATAATTTTTGCCGTTGACTTTCGTTTTTCTCTGTGCTACACAAAAAACAACCGAAAAGGCAAAAAATTTTTCGGAGAAACAGAAAAAAACATAAAAAAAGAGATATTTTCGCCGCGGAAAATATCTCTATTATATAATGTAAGAAAAAACGCGCGATTTTTTATCGCAACGCACAAATGGCATTTTAAAATCTGCACGCCGATTTTATCGGGTTTCTTTTATTTTTTTGCCGTGGGAATATCATAAAAATGAAAACAGCAAAAAATGAGAAAGGGGAATTTTTTCGCAGAAAGCTTGAAAAAGGCAAAAAACGCTCGAAAAATCACCGCCAAAATCACTTCCAAAGTTGGTACTCGTCGTAAAAGTCGTCGCATAAATATGCGTAAAAAACAAAAAAATCACGAAATCTTACACATTTATGCAAGATTTCGTGAATAATGGTGCGATCGACAGGAATTGAACCTGCATGGTGTTAGCCACAAGATCCTTAGTCTTGCGCGTCTGCCAGTTCCGCCACGATCGCATTTTTTTAATTTTTTTCAGTCGTTTTTCGCCGCGCCGCAAACCCGCTCGCTTTTTACGACGCTATTCATTATATACTAATCCTTTAAGTTTGTCAACCTTTTTTGCGTGGTTTCCGCAAAAATTTTCATTTCATTTTTTTGCCGATTTTTTAGGCACTTTGCGCTTCGCTTCCGCTTGCCTTTCCCCGCGTTTTTTAGTATAATATTTTTAATAAGTTTTTTATGCGCCGGCGCAGCTTAAAAGCAATCGCTCGCCGCCCGAACACAAAGAGAAGCTTACCAAGGAGAGCAAATCATGAACAAAATCGGATTCGATAACGAAAAATATCTTTCGATGCAGTCGGAACACATTCGCGAACGCGTGGACAAATTCGGCGATAAATTATATCTCGAATTCGGCGGCAAGCTCTTCGACGATTATCACGCTTCGCGCGTTTTGCCCGGCTTCGCGCCCGATTCCAAACTCCAGATGCTTCTCAAAATGAAAGACGAAGCCGAAATCGTGATCGTGATCAATTCCGACGCGATCGAGCAATGCAAAATGCGCGGCGATCTCGGCATCACTTACGATATGGACGTGCTGCGCCTGATCGACGCGTTCCGCGAAGTAGGGCTGTACGTGGGCAGCGTGTGCTTAACGCAATTCGCCGATCAGAAGCTCGCCAAAAAATTCGAGCGCACGCTCAAAAAACTCGATATCAAAACCTACCGCCACTACCCGATCGCCGGCTACCCGTACGACGTGGACGGCATCGTTTCAGAGAACGGTCTCGGCAAAAACGAATACATAGAAACTTCGCGGCGGCTGGTGATCGTCACCGCGCCCGGCCCGGGCAGCGGCAAGATGGCAACCTGCATTTCGCAGCTCTACCACGACAACAAGCGCGGCGTAAAATCCGGCTACGCCAAATTCGAAACTTTCCCGATCTGGAATCTGCCCTTGAAACACATGGTGAACGTTGCCTACGAGGCTGCCACCGCCGATCTCAACGACGTGAACATGATTGATCCGTACCATCTCGAAGCCTACGGCGTAAGCACCGTGAATTACAATCGCGACGTGGAAATTTTCCCCGTACTCAATCGTCTTTTTCAAAAAATTTACGGCGAAGAAATTTACAAATCGCCCACGGACATGGGCGTGAACATGGCAGGCAACTGCATTGTGGACGACGCGGTGTGCGTGGAAGCTTCGCAGCAGGAAATCGTGCGCAGGTATTTCGCCGCGCTGGTGGATCGCCGTAACGATAAGGTGGGCGACGCCGTGGTGGCGAAGCTTGAATTTCTGATGCAGCAGAACGAAATCACCGTATCTATCCGCAAAGCGGTGGCGGCGGCGCGCGATAAACAGGCGAAAACCAACGAGCCTGCGTGCGCGATCGAATTAAACGACGACACGATCGTAACGGGCAAAACCACGCGGCTTCTCGGCGCGGTGAGCGCGATGCTTTTAAACGCTTTGAAAACTCTGGCGGGCATCGACGATAAAGTGATGCTTTTATCGCCGAGCATCATCGAGCCGATCCAACGGCTGAAAACGGTGCATCTCGGCGGGCATAACCCGCGGTTACATTCCGACGAAATTTTAATCGCGCTTTCGATTTCGGCGGTTACAAACCCCGTAGCCGCGCTTGCAATGCAGGCGTTGGCGGGCTTGAAAGGCACGGAATGTCATTCCACGGTGATTTTATCGCAGGTGGACGTGAACGTGCTGAAAAAACTCGGCGTCAACTACACCGCCGATCCCATTTATCAGACGAAAAAATTATATCACGCGAAATAACGCGCGGTATCGGGAGGTTTTGCGCAATATCGCGAAAATTTAAAATCGGCGATTTTTAAGTCGGCGTTCCCGCGGGGGCGTCGGCTTT
>CALARO010000015.1 GCA_937888935.1 uncultured Clostridia bacterium | reverse complement strand
ATATCAACGAAATGCGCGGCAAAAGGCGGCAAAAATTCGAAAACACGGAAAATCGGCAGAGCTTTTCTTGCTTTTTTTCTTTGTTTATGGTACAATGTTTACAGAATATGCGTTGCCACCCGCAAACGTTTTACAAAAACGGCGGGCAGCTTCGGAAAGACGAAAGGAAAGCGAGAATGGATAAATTAGTATTGATCGACGGGAACAGCCTTTTGAACAGGGCGTTTTACGCAACCCCGCAATTCACCACGAAAGAAGGGTTTCCGAGCAACGGTATTTTCGGGTTTGTGAAGTTGCTTTTAAAAATTATCAACGATAAAAAGCCGAAATATCTTGCCGTGGCTTTCGATTTGCATGCGCCCACTTTCCGCCACAAAATGTACGACGAATACAAGGAGGGGCGTAAGCCGATGCCCGAAGAACTTGCCGTGCAGATCCCCGTACTCAAAGAGCTTTTGCATCTGATGCGGATTAAAACGGTGGAACTTGAAGGATATGAAGCGGACGATCTGGTCGGCACGCTTTCCCGTCGGTTTCCCGTGCGTTCGTATATTTATACGGGCGATCGCGATTCATATCAGCTTGTGGATAAAAACGTAAACGTCTGTTTCACGCGCAAAGGTGTGAGCGATCTTCTGGAACTCAACGAGAAAAATTTTGAAAGCGAAGTGGGACTTACACCCGCGCAAATCATTGATTTAAAGGCACTTATGGGCGATAAATCGGATAATATTCCCGGGGTGAGCGGAATCGGCGCGCAGACGGCGAAAGATCTTTTGAAAAACTACGGCTCGCTCGAAGGCGTTTACGAACATATCGGCGAGCTTTCCGTGGCGCAACAAAAGCGTTTGCAACTCGGGCGCGATATGGCGAAGCTTTCGTATACGCTTGCCACGATTGATCTGAATGCGCCCGTGGAATGTACGCTGGACGATTGCGCGCTGCGTATGCCTTTTCCGTATTCCGTGCGGCAAAAATTTGCCGAGCTTGATTTTCGTTCTCTGGCTACGCTCGATTGTTTCGAAGCGCCGCAGGGGGCTGCCGCCGCGGGAACAACTGACAAGCCGGCGGATATTGCTGCAAACGACGAAACCGATAAGACGGAAAACGGCGATTTCAGCTGCGAAAAAATCGAAAGCGCGGACGTTGCCGCGGCAGAAAAATTTTTCGAAAACAGCAAGAGCGAATATGTTGCGTGCGTTTATACGGATACGGCTTTCAGTTTTTTAACGGAAAACTTATCGGCGGAAGCAGAAGAAAAGCGGGTCGCGCGTTTTACGGAATACACGCTTCGTTTCAAAGAAAATCTGCTTGACGACGGCATTGATCCGGACGAGCTGAAACCGCTTTTCGAAAAAATATTCTGCGGCAATAAAACGGTGATTTGCTACGACATAAAGTCTTTTTTACACCTTTTAAGCCGCTACAATCTTGAAATAACGGCGAAAGCGGAAGATGCGGGCCTAGCAAAATATCTCGCGGAAGGAAGTTCCGTATACGAAACGCTTTCGTTTCAGCTTGACGCGCGCGGCTACGATTCCGCGCTTCCCGCGCTCGGATTGTATCGTTTGTTTTTTTTCTTTTACAATCGGCTCGGCGACGCGGAAAAGAAGCTTTATCGCGAAATCGAGCTGCCGCTTGTGGAAGTGCTGTTTGATATGGAACAAACGGGCGTGCGGGTAAATCTCGATATGATCGACGAACTTTCCGTGCGCTATAACAAAGAATTGCAGGAAGTTACCGCAAAAATTCACGAAGAAGCGGGCGAAGCGTTTAATCTCAATTCGCCTGTGCAGCTGAAAAGGATTTTATTCGATAAGCTGAAAATCGACGAAAAAAGCGGCGCGGCTTCGGACGGGAAGCCATCGAAAGCAAAGAAAAATACCGGCACTTCGGCGGAAATTCTCGAAAAATACGCGGATGATCACGAAATCGTGCGGTTGGTGCTGCGTTACAGGCAGGTGCAGAAACTGCTTTCCACGTATATCACGGGGATTCGTCCGCTTGTTGTGCAGGGGCGCGTGCATACCACCTACAATCAAAGTAATACTTCTACGGGCAGACTTTCGAGTACGAATCCGAATTTACAGAACATTCCCGTGCGTACCGACGAAGGGCGGGAACTTCGGAAACTTTTTATCGCGAGCGAAGGCAGCGTATTTATCGACGCAGATTATTCGCAGATCGAACTTCGCGTGATGGCGCATTTATCGGGTTGCGAAGCGCTGAAAGAGGCATATCGCAGCGGCAGGGATATTCACACGCTGACGGCTTCGCAGGTATTCGACGTGCCGATTTACGACGTAACGCCGAAAATGCGCCGCGAAGCGAAAGCGGTGAATTTCGGGATTATTTACGGCATCAGCGCGTTCGGACTTTCGAAAGATCTCGGCATTTCTACGAAATCGGCAAAGGAATATATTGATAAGTATTTCAAAACATATTCCGAAGTGAAAACATATATTGATAGCAACGTGGAAAGCGCGAAGAAAAACGGCTACGTTACCACGCTTTACGGTCGGAAACGCGAAATCAACGAATTGAAATCTTCGAATTTTGCCGTGCGGGCATTCGGCGAGCGCGCCGCGATGAATATGCCTTTGCAGGGAACAAGCGCGGACATCATTAAAATCGCGATGGTGCGCGTGCATAAGCGCATGAAGGAAGAGGGGCTGAAGGCGAAACTCGTTTTGCAGGTACATGACGAACTTGTTGTAGACTGCCCCGAAGATGAGCGGGAAAGGGTTGAGAAAATTTTAAAATTCGAAATGGAGCATGCCGCAAAGCTTTCCGTGCCGCTTGTGGCGGAAGTAGGCCTGGGAAAAAGCTGGTACGAAGCGCATTAAGCACTTAAAATACCCTTTTAAAAACACGCGGCTATACGGCTGAAAATTTTATGGAAGAATTAAAAAATCAATCTGTTATTCCGGATTATCTCAAAATTGCCGTGACGGGCGGTATCGGCAGCGGAAAATCTACTGTTTGCAAAAAAATCGGGGAACTCGGATATCCCGTGTTTTCTTGCGACGAAATTTACGCTTCGATGCTCGGCGATATAGAATTTGCTTCCGCTATGGAAATTTTGTTTCCTGGGGCAACCGACGGCGGCCGCGTGGATAAGCGGGCGTTACTTCGCGTTGTGCTGCGGGATAAAAAAGCGATGGAAACGCTCGACGCTTTTACACATCCGAAAATTATGACTCGCCTTTTTGAAAAAACAGACGAAGCGGCAAGAAAAGAGTATGAAAAACGACTGAAAGACAACGGGAAAAACGGCGAGAAAATTCTCGTTTTTGCGGAAGTACCGCTCTTATTCGAAGGGAAATACGATCGGCTTTTCGATAAAATCATCGTTGTAAGAAGAAACGAAACGGAAAAAATCAGAAGCGTGATTGCGCGCGACGGCTGCAAAGAAGACGTTGTGAAAGAAAAAATGTCGTTACAATTCGATTATTCGTTGCCGCCCGAAAAGGGGAATTATCCGTCGTTTGAAAAGATTTCGTTTCTCGAAAACAACGCTTCGCCCGATCGCCTGACTAATAAAATAAAGCAAATTATTCAATCGTTCTAATATACTCGTATATTTTAAGATTTTTAAAGCGGAAATTTTTCCGCTTTTTTTTAGGTTCTATAATAAATGTTGGGGTGAGTGCGAAACAAACAAAGAAATAATCAAA
>CALARO010000014.1 GCA_937888935.1 uncultured Clostridia bacterium | reverse complement strand
TACATGAACGGCAGAGCGAGAAATCTTTCGATTTGCAGATTCAATCCGAAAAAAGCGAAGATAAGGCCGCGGTTTACGATATGTTCCCCGATTTAACGCTCGGCGGGGCGGATTTTTCCTTGCACGCGCCTGCGCGCGAAAAAGACGAAACGCTCGAAAAAAAGATCAAAAACGCACGCGAAGCATACGCGGCGGCAGTTAAAGAAGGTTGGGAAAGCGGCGCGCCGAAGATCAAAGAAAAAGCCGAAACGGATTCGTCTGCCGATTCCGGAAAAAACGCCGCGCCGGCAGACGTATTCGAAGAAAATAAGAAATTTCTGCTCGAAAAAGACCAGGCGGCACGCGCGAAGCAGCAGCATATCGACGTATCGTCATTCGTTTACGCCGGCAAGGTTTTCAATACCTATCTTATTTACGAGTACGGCGACGCGGTATATCTGATCGACCAGCACGCCGCACACGAGCGGTTGATTTTCAATCGTCTGAAAGAAAAAATGCAGGCGCGCCAAACGGCTTGCCAGACCATGCTTGTGCCGTACGTTCTCACGCAGAACGCCTATGAAAGCGCGTTTTTGCACGATAATCTTGATAATATCCGCGCCATCGGCTTCGAAATCGAAGAAACGGCGAAAAATACGTTTTCCGTTTCCGGCGTTCCCACCGATCTGATGGGCATTGATCTTGAAGCCTTTTTCGGCGAAATCATCAGCGAAGCGGACGGCTATCGCGGCATCAAATTAGAAGAAATTCTGCGCGATAAGCTCGCTACGGCGGCATGCAAAGCGGCGGTAAAGGGTGGCGACGATCTTTCGCAAGCGGAAATCGACGAACTTTTCCGTTTGATCGACGGCAATTTGGGGTTGCGCTGCCCGCACGGCAGACCTGTGGTGGCGCGCGTAAGCAAAACTGAACTTGAAAAACTCTTTAAAAGGATCGTATGAAAGACGTAATCGTGATCTGCGGCGCAACGGCTACGTCGAAAACGAAATTTGCCGTCGCGCTTGCCGAAAAACTGCATACCGAAGTGATTTCCGCCGACTGCATGCTCGTGTACAAAGGGCTTGACGTCGGCACGGCGAAACCCACGCGGGAAGAAATGCACGGCGTGCCGCATCATCTCATCGACGTTGCCGA
>CALARO010000013.1 GCA_937888935.1 uncultured Clostridia bacterium | reverse complement strand
CTTCCGCTTTTCTCTGTGCTACCCACTCCAACCGAAAAGGCAAATTATAAAAATTAGTCTATGCAGTGAATAAATAAAACAGTTTAGAAGTTTCTGAGTAAAGAAAGGTCCGTTTCGGGATTAAATTCTTTCAGTTCAAAATTGTACACTCCGCCAAAAGAAATTTCTTTTAATGCTGCTTTGACTGCATCAAAATCAATTTCTCCTTTTCCAGGCAGAAGATGTTCGTCTGTTAAACCGTGATTGTCGTGTAAATGTACTGCCAACAAGCGGTCTCCGTATAATTTTATAGCTTCGGTGGGATTGCCTCCTGCAAGATTCAAATGACCTGTATCAAGACAAAAGCCAAAGTAAGAGGAATCTATATCCAGAATATAGTTATTGAGATTTCTCGGTTGAGAAACATAAATCTGGCGAATTTTTTTTTCGTCCCAATCGTAAATGTTTTCAAGTGCAATTTTTACATTGTATCGTTTTAAATAAGGAATTAATTTTTTAAAAAACAGTACATTAAATCTTTTTTCTTGTTCATCGATGTTTTTGTGCCTATCGAGCGGAAATACTAACGGATGAACCACTAAGATCCGGCAATGCAGAATAGCGGCAATCATAACAGTTCGTTTTAACAGTTTAAAGTAATCGTCAAAAAGATACTCAGGAAAAGCTACATATTTCGCATGCATCTGATAAAATGAAATATTTTTTGAAGATGCATATTTATATAGTTTTTCATAATGTTTTTTTACTGATTGCCACGGGTTCGTGCAGAGAGAGTAATATCGTCCGTCTACCGTAAGATCAAGACAATTAAAACCATATTGCTGTACACAGTCTATCATCGTAAATTCATTAGTTCCGGCTATTTTTAGAAGCGAGTTAGAGTTAATTCCTGTTTTCATTTTTGTAAAATTAATGTTTTTCAAGGAGCGCGAGCGTATCGGTAAGGCAACTGAGATAGATGTTCTCGTCGTGAATCTGATCGGCGAAAATTTTCAATACGTTATAAGAGTATTCAGTGAAATGCTCGATTGTCGAAATTACAAGAATATTTTTTGCGCCTATTTTCTTCGCCAAAGGAACGGAAAATAATGCATTTTCTCTGGTTGATACCGAACGCTCTTCTTTGATGAGAAGTTCCGTGCGTATACCATGCGAAATAAGATAATCAAACATCACCTGTGCTTCCGAAATATTATTGATTTCAGGATAAGGGATTCCTCCTGATAAAATGACGCGGGTAGGTTGTATATCCGCAATGACTTTAAGCGTCATATTCAGTCGTTTAATCAGTAGAGGGTGGGCAGAGTTATCGTCATTGAGTTTGTAGCCTAAAACAATTAAAACAGTGTTCATGTTTATTATAATATACTTGCGGAAATTATTTTTTCATATTCGTTGCAATAGATTCTGTCATCCAAAGCATAGTGCAACGGCTTTTCTTCAAGTTCTTCGATCCGATTTATTTTACCTTCTGCGTATAAAGATAAGCGTTCACGGCAAGATACCAGTCGCAACATTAGTCCGCCGAGACGCGCTTCCTGAATTTCAAAGCCGTACGTTTTATTCTCGCGGTACCAAAGTTCTCGAAAAGAAGCATAAAACGTTTTTAAGTATTTTTCTGTTTTTTTATAATCTTCGATAAGAACATTTATTTCTTGTATGTTGTGCGACCGATAAGCTTTTCGTGTTTTCACGCCCAGGTTGTATTTTAATTGCATAACGTCGCATAAATTTGCGAGATTGATAAACAAATAGGAAAATCGATTCGCGCCTGGTGCGGCAGAGCGTAATTTTTCGGCGTATTCCCGATATGCGATTGTGGGTAAAGTTTCGACTATATCATCAAAAATACCGCTGAAACAATCGGCGTACAGTAGCGCCTTACAAGAATTTTCAACGGTCAGCCCGTCGGTGTGAGTATAAGTAGTGTAATTCGGTAAAGAAAGTAAAAGGAAATCATCGTAATTCAAGCAAAAAGTTTCTTGAAATCGTTTTTTGATCAGCGTATCTTCGTAAATGCCGTCGGCATATTGCCGTATAGCGAATAATACCGGCAAAACGCTAAAGAAAGAACATTCCTTTCCGTTGTCGCCCCATAAAGCAATAATTACATTTTCGATGCCGTTTTCCCGAACGCTTTCCATTGCGGGACGCATCGTGATAAGTGCGTGTTCCGAAAGAGGGGCAAAGCCATTCCAAGTCCAGCCTCCTCCGGCAAACCATATTTCGCGCGAAAATTCTTTATGGGCACGGAACATATTATTATAAATTTCTTTTTTATTGTGATAATAATCCCAGTAAGTGAGAATGATATCTTCCGGTACTTTTTGGCGTACTTGTTCCGGTACATGTAAATTTTCGGCATAGTATTGTCCGTGATTAATCGGGCGAAAATACATATCACTCCACATATGACAACGAAAGCCGTATTTTTTTGCAATTTCGTTGACTTTTTCGAGATGGCGTGAAAGCAGTTCAAAAGGCGTATGATATCCGTTTTTGTCAAGATATTTCCCTAACCCGACAAGGTGTGCTTCATCCATACCGATATTTACGTTACGAGACTTGAACGTATGGCTTAAAGTACTGAAAATTTTGTCGATCAGATCGTATGTTTTGGAATCGTCAATCAATAAAATATCATTTACGTCTATAATATCGGAATAATGGGGCTGTTTCACTAAAGCCGTAAAATGCGCGAGCGTCTGAATGCAGGGAATCAATTCAACGCCTCGTGCGGCGGCGTAGGCGTCGATTGCTTGTAATTCTTGCACTGTGTATTTTCCGCGACGATTGCCGAAATAGGGTTCATTTTCTACTTCGTACGTATCTTCGGTGTATAATTCAAGAGTATTGTAACCGGCTTTCACCAAGCAATCAATCAATAATTTGACAGACGGAATATTCATTACACCGTTTCTCGAACAATCCGCCATAATCCCGAAGTGTTTATATGTATTCATAATTTATTCAACTTATTTTTTCTAACCACATATTCCAGTTGGATGCAACATATCCCTTGATGGTATTAAATACTTTATCCGGAGTATTTGTGCTGTTTTGTTCATCTCCGGCTTTATATCCGGTAACGGCAAGATTATACGGCTCGGCGATGGGAATTACTTCAAACTGCCCTGATTTACCGAGAAGAGTATTGCTATAGTCGTTAAAAAGGATATTGTTACTGTTTTGCACGGCAAGAATGCTTTTTTGAAAAGTGCTGAGTGAAGAATCGCTTTCATTAAAAGTATGATTGAATCCGAGAATTCCGTTAGCCTTTTTCAAAAATATTTCACATCCGCGATCGCTTGCAATCAGTTGTATGAATTTTTTCGCAAGATCCTGTTTGGATGAAGATGCCGGGATAACGATACTTTGATCCTGCCCTACGACGTATTGCGTGTGAGCGGTAGGGGACTCAGAGGTAATACCCGGGGCATAGGGAGTGGGCATCAATGCCATTTCAAAATCTCCGGCAACATCTTTCATTTCGTTATAAAGCCATTGTCCGTTCGGCATCATCGCTGCTTTTCCGCTTACAAAATCTCCTTGAGCGGCGGTATAAGTTTTTCCGGTACAATCTTTCATACAGTAAGAGTCGTTATTTTTAGCAATCAGATTATACCACAGCGTGTAAGCATCTTTCAATGCGCTGTATGCTCTTCCGTGTTCGGCGTTTGTATAATCGAAGTCGAGAGGAGAGTCGTATTTCAAAAAATCGTCTATGGCTTCTTTTCCTGCCAATTGCCCCCACCAGTTAAAAATCGTGTATTCCCAATAATAAGATTCTCCGCCCGTGAAAACAAAAGGTTTCACGGTTTCCTCGTCACTTCCTTCTACGGGCACATTGGCATTTGCGATGGTTTCGCACAATTGCTGCAATTCTTCGTATGTTTCCGGAATACTCCACCCATTTTCGCGGAACATTTTTACGTTATAAAAAATACCGCCTACGCCTGCCGTCCACGGCGTTCTGAAATAGTGCTCTTCGCCTTTGCATACAGATTTTACGGCATTCGTATAACAGTCGGTTACTTTATTTTTGAATATTATGCCGTCAACCTGCGATTCATAGAGATCATCAAGAGATGCAAGTTTGCCTTGCGGTGCATACATATCCCAATCGATATTCACAGAAATATATAAATCGTCGGTATTGTTATTTTTGCTCATATTGGTGGTGATAATCGTTGCGGCGTTTTTTGAAACCGTGGCGTTAACTTTATAACCTTCGTTTTCGCTTTCAAAGATGTCGACGAGATCGTATATCCATTGTGATCCATATCCGCCGTCATACACAACAAGATTCAGTGTGTTCGGATCATCTTTTTTAGAGGAGCAGCCACAAAGAATTGTTGCGCAAAGCGTGCCGCAAAGGCAAAAAGATGCTATTTTGTTGTAGTTTTTCATAGAAGCCTCCTTCTTAAGATAGTTGTATTATAACACGTAAAAAAAAATAAGTCAACTAAAAACACTATTTATTAAGAAAATTAAAAATATTAAAAATGAGTTAAAAACAGGGAAAAACTATGTAAAACAACCTAATGCAACAAAAATGTAAATTTTTTGTAAAGCGCAAATAAAAATTAATAAAATTAATAAAATATCGTAAAAAATACTTGTCTTTTGAAAATCGATGTGATATAATATTTTTGAAATCATTAAAAAGGGGAAGAATTATGTCTTTCGAAAAATCTGTGAAAAAGAATAAAATTATTTCGCTTGTGATGTCGGCGCTATTAATGGTTTCGATGTCGGCGGCTCTAATGAGTGCCTGTGAGAATACAGATTTTGCAATATCGGAGCAACTCCCGTATTTATATAATGTAGAACCTGATTATGAAAATATGGTGTTTGATGATTTTTCCGAAGGGATTGATTCGGAAAAATGGTTGATTGCCCATCAGGCGTGGGGGGATGATAACGGCGGGGTAATCAAGGAAAATGTGGGATACACCGATGACGGATTATTGGTTTTAGCGGGAAACGGAAACTACTATAAAGGTAATTTGAGGGGAGTTGGGAAACGTTCCGACGGAACAAAGACCGGCGGAGCATTGATTTCCGATTTTACCGTTGGTCCGGGTAGATACGAGGTGAAGATGAAAGTGTTGCCGCGCGTGGGCGCGTGCAGCGCATTCTGGACGTTTTCAAAGCCGACTATTGACGGAAAAATAGAAAATCATGAAATCGATATCGAATTTCCCGGAAATGCCGATTTCAGAAAAATATGGAATACAAGTTATATTAATCTTGAAAACACGGGTAAGGAAAATTATAAAACGGAGATTTCACCCGTAAACGACGGGGAATGGCATACTTACGGATTCGACTGGATGACGGATCCTGCGCGTATTGTATATTATTTTGACGGCAAGCAGGTTGCCGAGGCTACAACGATTGTTCCTTATAGAGAAGGTCGGATCTGGGTCGGAGTATGGTTTCCGTTGAATTGGACGGGGAATCCGAATTTTGATACGGATTATATGTTCGTGGATTACATTAAATATATTCCTTTCAAAAACCAACCTTGTTTTGCATTTGAGGCTGAGACAGGAACGGTGGCGGCAAAACGCGATTATCCCTCCGAACCGATTCGCGTAGAAAAAGAGAATGCGCTTACTAACGGCGACTTCAATGCGGCTTTTTCCGAGAATGAACTTGAAAATGCGTGGGGAAAAGGACGTTTTACGGGAATTGATAAAGATGCCGATATTTTATCGGAAATTGTTTATGATGAGAAAAAACAGTCGAATGTGATTGAAATTCGTCAAGGCGGGTTTATTTCGCAATATATCGATGCTGTTTATGAAGGATATACGTATCAGTTTGATTTTGACGCATATGCGGCGGATGAGAACGCTTCGGTACAGATTATGTTTTACCCCGGGCAAGACACCGCGATACAAACAGAAAATATCGATATAACGCCGAAAGAATGGCGGCATTATACGAAAACATTAACCGCTCCCGCGGGAACAGAACGTATCCGAATCAGAATTTCGTCGAAAGGCGGAACGTTGAAAGCTGATAATATCAAAGCAAGTTTTAAAGGGAAGGCGGAATAAAGATGAGCGCGAAAAGTGTTATACAAAAGAAGAAAATGAAAACCGGAACAAAAATATTCATCATTGTGATGCTCGCATATCCGATATTGCATTTTCTGCTTACGTGGGTGCTGGTAAATATCCGTTCCGTATTATTGGTGTTTCAGAAAAGCGATTTTTTTACGGGCGAATATGTATGGGCGGGAACGTTGAATATCAGAATGTTGTTCAACAGTTTTAAAACAGACCCGAAAGCGTATATAAAATTTCTGAATTCGTTTTTATATATGCCGGTAACTTGTCTGATCAGCGTACCGCTCGCTACGTTTTGTTCTTATTGTCTGTTTAAAAAGATGCCGCTTGCATCGTTTTTCAGAGTGATTTTCTTCCTGCCGAACGTTATTCCCGTGGTGGCACTTACTATTGCGTTCCGTTTGTCGTTTGATCCCGGTACGGGCGTTATGTATGAGCTGTTGCGTGCGATTGGCGTGCAAAGTAAATTTTTCGGCGCATCGCCGTCGGCGCAGATAATGGTGTTTATTTATTGCATTTGGGCAGGGCTTGGCTACGACGTGATTTTGCTTTCCGGCGCGATGGGGCGGATTCCGGATTCCGTTCTGGAAAGTGCGCGGCTTGACGGCGTTGGCTTTTTTCGTGAATTTTTCACCTTTGTCGTGCCGATGATCTGGCCTACGTTGATTACGTTGAATATCCTTGGTATGACTACCGTGTTGACCTTGTATTTACAGCCTTATTTGCTTACAGGCGGCAAGTTTTATACGTCCACTATTGCTATGTATGTATTCAATTTGGCTCAAACGGGAAAAAATCTCGAAACGGCGGCAACTACGGGGTTATTGTGTTCTTTGGTGTGGATGCCTATCGTGCTCGGCGTGAGAAAATTTATGAGCAAATTTTTCAGGGATGTGGATTATTGACGAGGCGAAAAGATGAAAAAAGAAAAGACGAGAAAAGTAGAAACATCAAAAATCATTATATGGATTATCTTTTTTGTGTTCGTCGTTTACGCAATCTCTTTGATTTATCCGTTTGTGTGGTTTTTATTCAATTCGTTTAAAGATAAAACAGAGTGGCTTACGAATAAATTCGGTTTATCTGTTTCACCGACAATCAAAAATTATACAACA
>CALARO010000012.1 GCA_937888935.1 uncultured Clostridia bacterium | reverse complement strand
TGTATCGCGAAGGCAAGGAAGAGCGGCAGAAAGGGAAGACGGAAGCTTTGAAAAAGCGGTTTATCGTTTCGATGATTCTGCTTGTGCCGCTGATGTATCTGGCGATGGGCGGAATGATTTCGCTGCCCGAGCCGCCCGCGAAGGCGAATTATATTCTGCAATTTATTCTTGCGGGCGCGACGATGGCGGTGAATTTCCGGTTTTTCAAGAACGGGTTTTCCGCGCTTGTGAAGCGAGTGCCGAATATGGATACGCTTGTGTCGCTGGGGTCGGGCGTTTCGTTTTTGTATTCGATATATCTTGCGATTAAGATGAGCGCGCACGCGGGCGAGCATGCGGGGCATTTGTTTTTTGAGTCGGCGGCGATGATTTTAACGCTTGTGACGCTTGGAAAGTGGCTGGAATCGGCGGCGACGGGGAAGACGGGCAAGGAAGTGGAAAAGCTGCTTCGGATGATGCCCGATACGGTGACGATCGTAGAAAACGACGAGGAAAAAACCGTGCCGTTTTCTTCTTTGAAAGAAGGCGATATTCTCGCCGTGAAGCAGGGGGATTATATTCCCGTGGACGGCGTGGTGGTGAGCGGCGGCGGATTTGTGGATCGCGCGGCGGTGACGGGCGAAAGCGTGCCTGTGGAAGCGGAAGTCGGCTCGGCGGTGACGGGCGCGGACATCGTGAAGAGCGGGTATATGCGCGTGCGGGCGGAAAAAGTGGGCAAGGATACCACGATTTCGCAGATTGTGCGCATGGTGAAGGAAGCGGGCGAAAGCAAAGCTCCCATTCAGCATACCGCCGACGTGATCGCGGGGATTTTCGTGCCGGCGGTGACGCTTATCGCATTGGTGACGTTTCTTGTGTGGACGCTTGTGAAAGGCGACGTTTCGACGGCGGCAAATTACGCGATCAGCGTGCTGGTGATTTCGTGTCCGTGTTCGCTGGGGCTTGCTACGCCCGTGGCGGTGATGGCGGCGACGGGCAAGGGAATGTCGCTCGGGATTTTGTTTAAAAACGCGGAGGCGTTGCAGCGGGCGGAAAAAGTGAATTGCATGCTTCTCGATAAGACGGCGACGCTTACGGAAGGGAACATGAAAGTGACGGATTTCTCGGCGGTTGCGGCGGGGGCGGCCAGGGGGGGGGGGGGGGGGGGGGGGGGAGAAAAAGAGGAGGGGAAGGGGAAGGGGGGGGGGGGGGGGACCTATCGATTATTGGCCGTGG
>CALARO010000011.1 GCA_937888935.1 uncultured Clostridia bacterium | reverse complement strand
TATTTCCGCCCGATTTTTTATGAAATTCACCGCGCCGCCCGCCGCCGAAATCAGCGCGTTCTTCACGGAAAGCGAAAGGGGAAAGGCGTCCAGCCAGATATACGCGCGTTCTTCCGCCGAAAAATTCCGCATCGCCCGCCCCCCTTATTCTTCTTCCGCGCCGTAGGTGCGGTAAGATACCGCTTCCATCACGTGTTCGGGCAGAATGTTTTCTTCCATCGCAAGATCGGCGATCGTGCGCGCTACCTTTAATATACGCGAGCGCGCCCGCGCGGAAAGCCGCAAAGAAGTGAATGCTTCGCGCAAGATATCGTCGCACTCTTTCGAAAGCGCGCAGAATTTGCGAATGTCTTTCTCGCTCATCTCGCTGTTTGTGTTCACGTTTTCGCCCGCGTACCGTTCGCGCTGTATCGCCCGCGCCCGATCGGTGCGTTCCTTGATCTCCGCGCTCGTTTCGCCGCTTTCGCCGCCCGAAAGATCATCGTACGTAACGCCGTCCACTTCCACCTGAATATCAATGCGATCGAGCAGCGGACCGGAAATTCTCGCTCGGTAGCGTTTGATTTCCGAAGGCGTACACGTGCATTGCCGCGTGGAAGAGCCGTAGTTGCCGCAAGGGCAGGGGTTCATGCTCGCGCAAAGCATAAACGAAGCGGGGTAAGTCACCGTGCCGCCCGCGCGCGAAATGGTGATCACGCCGTCTTCGAGCGGCTGCCGCAAGGCTTCGAGCGTAGAACGCTTGTATTCGGGCAGCTCGTCCAGGAAAAGAACGCCGCCGTGCGCCAGAGAAATTTCGCCGGGGTGTACCGACTTGTTGCCGCCGCCGCAAAGCGATACGGTGGTGGCGGTGTGGTGGGGCGTGCGGAACGGGCGTTCGGAAATAATGCCGTTTTCGCCGAGCATGCCCGCCACCGAATGAATTTTCGTGATTTCGAGAGCTTCTTCAAACGATAAATCGGGCAGCACCGTGGGAATCGCCCGCGCCAGCATCGTTTTGCCGCTGCCCGGCGGACCTACGAATAAAATGTTATGCCCGCCCGCCACGGCAACTTCCAGGGCGCGCTTTGCGATTTCCTGACCTTTCACAAAAGACAAATCGTGCGCCGAAAGCTCGGTTTTTCCGTTTCCGCCCGCGCCCGCGGCAGCCTTGTGCGCCGCTTCGAAACCCGTGCTTTTCACGGGCGTAAGGGGGGCGTAGCCGGAAAGATGATCCACCACTTCGCGTAAGGTGCGCGCCGCGTACACGTTC
>CALARO010000010.1 GCA_937888935.1 uncultured Clostridia bacterium | reverse complement strand
TTTATGCGCATCTGGATGAACGGCGACGAAGCCAAACTGCTCGGCGATTCTTCCGCGTTTCTCTTCGCGCTGCTTTTGTATCTGTGGAAATTCAAGGATATTCTTTCCACCTACAAAGACGCGGCGGGCATGTGGAAAGACGACTTTTTCAAGCCGTACACCGTTGCCGCGGTGACGCTGCTGCTTTCTTTGGCGTTGATCGGAAAAATGGGCGTAAACGGCGCAATCGTGGCTACCATAGCCGGAGTTTTCGTGGTTTCGATGCCCTGGGAAACGCACGCGTTTTTCAAAAATTACTTCGGTTTTTCGCCCGCAAAATACTATTTGCGCATGCTTTTGTATACTGTAGTTGTGGCGGCGGCGGGCGCGCTCACCTGCTTCGTGTGTTTTAAACTGCCCGAAACGGGCGATTTGTGGCTGCTTTTAAAAGGCGCGATCTGCGTTGCGCTGCCGAACGCCGTGTTTTTATTGGCTTCCTTTAAAACCCGCGAATTTAAAGTTGTTTCGGAAAAAGTTAAGTACTTACTTAAAAGAAGGTAAAGGCTCGGGTTATGTCGCGCTGAAGCGGTATTGAACGAAGAAAAGAGATTCATTTATGAAAGCGTTTATCGCGCAGCCGTTGTATTCATCGGATTATGCCGATTCCGATCGGCTGTTCGAAGCCGAACTGAAAATGTTCGACGCGTGCGATCCGTCGCTGGACGTGATTGTGTTCCCCGAATTTAGCGACTGTCCCGCGCTGGCGAAAACGAAAGAATTGACCGAAAAAAGCTATCAAAAATACAACGCGCGGCTTTTGCAAAAGGCTTCAAAAACGGCGAAACGTTGCGGCGCGCACCTGTTCGTGAATGCGGCGTACGTGGCGGCGGACGGCAAAAAATACAACGCCACGTATGCGTTTGACCGCAGCGGCAAGGTGGCGGGCAGGTATTTCAAGCGGCATTTAACGCGCGGCGAGCAGTACGTGATCGGCATGGAATCCGATTATACCTATCGCTACGCGTCCCCGTACACGCTGATTTTAGACGGCGTGAAGTACGCGTTTCTCACCTGCTACGATTTTTATTTCTACGAAGCGTACCCGAAAATCGCGCGCGAATGCCCCGATATTATCATCGGCTGCTCGCATCAGCGTTCCGACGAAGCGAACGCGCTGGAAACGATCACGAAATTTTTGGCGTATCACACGAACGCCTACGTGCTGCGTTCTTCGGTAAGCATGGGCGAAAATTCGAAGCTCGGCGGCTGCTCGATGGCGGTTACGCCGCGCGGCGAAATTCTGCATAATTCGTACCCGAAAACGGAATATTTCACGGTGGAATTCAACGTGAAAGACAAGTATTTCAAGCCGGCGGGGTACGGCAATCCGCCCGCCGCGCACTTCGAATATATCGAAGCGGGGCGCAGACCGTATTTTTACATGCCCGCGGGCAGCATGACGATTGCGCCGGAAGCCGAGCTTGCGTACCCCCGCGTGTGCGCGCATCGCGGCTTTAATACGATTCTGCCCGAAAATTCGCTTGCCGCCTACGGCGCGGCGGTTGCGCTCGGCGCGGACGAAATCGAGTTTGACGTGTGGAAAACGAAAGACGACGTGCTTGTTTCCTGTCACGACGAGCGACTCGAACGCACTTCCGACGGCACGGGCAGAATCGGCGATTACACCTACGCGGAATTGTTGCAATTCGATTTCGGCGGCAGATTCAACGAGCGTCTGGCGGGCATGAAAATCGCCACGTTCGAAGAGATTTTAAGAAAATTCGCCTGCACGGCGATTATGAATATTCACGTGAAAATCTGGGACGCGGTGAAAGGCGAAGCGGGCGCGGGCGCGCCGATGCTGGAAGAGATTGTGCGGCTGATTCGGGAATACGGCTGCGAGCGGCACGCGTATTTTACGAGCGGCAACGAGAACGCGCTGAAAATCGCGAAAAACTATGCGCCGGAAATCGGGGTGTGCATAGGCGCGGGCGGCGAGCCGTATACGGTGGTGGATCGGGCGATAGAGATCGGAGCGAAGAAAGTGCAGCTTTTCAAGCCGTATTTCACGAAAGAAATGATAGAAAAAGCGCACGCGAACGGCATAAAATGCAACGTGTTTTACGCGGACGATCCGAAAGAAGCGCGCGGGTATCTCGATATGGGCGTTGATACGATTTTAACCAACGATTTTTTGCGTATTAAGAGAATTTTTTAAAAATCGCCGAAATTTTTTGCGAAAATGTATTGACAACGTACACACAATATGCTATAATTGTATATACTAAAACAGGAGGCGAAAAAAATGACTACGTTAAATATCCGGGTAGACGAAAATTTGAAAAAGCAGGCGAGCGAGCTTTTTGCCGATCTTGGTTTGGATATGAGTTCCGCAATCAATTTATTTTTGCGGCAAGCTGTTCTGCGCGACGGAATACCGTTTGAAATACAGCGCGAAACGCCGCAGACGAAAATGCTTGCGGCGATGGCGGAAATGAAAATGATAGAAAACGGGCAAATCGCCGCAAAATCTTACGACGACGTAAATAAACTGTTTGAAGATCTCGAAAAAGACAACGATGACGAAGTATAAAGTAGTAGCGACGACGGTTTTTAAAAAAGATTTCAAGGCGATACAAAAGCGCGGCTACGATCTTGCTAAGCTGAAAGAAGTTGTGGAAATGCTTGCCGAAGGAACGCCGCTGCCCGAGCGGTACAGAGATCATTTTTTGGTCGGCGATTATGCAGGCTGCCGCGAGTGCCATATCCGCCCCGACTGGCTGTTGATTTATAAAATTTCGAATGACAGCGTGTACCTGTTTTTAACGCGCACAGGCTCTCATTCCGATTTGTTTTAGCGGCAGACCGATTTGTTTTAGCCAAAGGCGGCAAATAAAATTTCTATTTAAAGTTTTTCATACGCAAGGCGGGGCGAGCCGCTTAAAAGCAGAATTTCGCCCCGCTCGGAAAATCCGTTTTTGATCAGCGCGGCGCGCATCGCCGCGTTTTTTTCGTGCGTGTCCGCCCGCAAATGCGGACAGATTATTTCGGCAAATTTTACGATTTCGGAAAACACTCCGCGCGTCGCGCCGTCGCTCGCCACGCGGTGAATGGTGAGATACGGCGCGGAAGAAAGCCACGAGCCTTTGATTTTTCGATACGTAGGTTCTTCGCCCTGCACCAGCGCAAACGCCGCGTGAAGTTTGCCGCCCGAAATCTCTTCGAAAACGTACAATTCCCGCCGCGAAATATGCGAAAGCAAAAGCTCGTCCGGCGGAAAATTCGCGCCCCATTGCCCCGCGTTTCCGTGTTCCGCCATAAACTCACGCGCCGCCGCGTAAATGCGGCGCAGCTCGGGCAAATCTTCCGCTGCGGCAAGCCGTATTTTATAATTTTTTTCGTTTAAGTTTAAATCGTCCACTACAAAATCTTTCATATCACCCGTTCCTTTTCGTGCGCGTCCGCCGCAACGTACAGCGTTTTATAATCGGTGTACGTAACGAACCCGAGCGCGGCTTTCTTCGGCTTTTTCACGTGCTTGCGCTTCGCGTAGTCCACCGCCGCCTTTTCGCCGTGCTTCACTTCGGAAAAATACACGCAAAGCTGCGCCGCCGCTTCGATCACGCTTTCGGTCGGCTTTTTCCCTTCGCACAAAATCCCCGCGTGCGCCGAGTGGTATTTCTGCGCGTGCAGCCACAAATCTTCGCCGCTAAGCTGCCGCACGAGATTGTCGTTCGAAGCGTTGTTCCGCCCCACAAGCACCGTAAATCCGCCGATTTCGTACTTGCGGAAAGGCACGGCTGCGGCGGGCTTCTTCTTTTTCGCCTTTTCCTGCGGCAGCAGACCGAGCGCGCGCAATTCTTCTTCCGTTTCCGTCAGATCGTCCGCGTTTTCGGCAAGCGTAACGAACGCCGCCACCGACTGAAAATATTTAAGCTCGCGCTCTTCGTCTTCGCGGCGGGGCGCAAGAGCTTCTTTCGTGCGCTTTTCCTTCGCGTAAATCTTGAAATACCGCTGCGCGTTGGCGGCGGGGGAAAGCGTTTTATCCAGCGCGATTTTCTCTTCTTTGCCGCCTTCGTACCAATTTTCGGCGAGCAGAAACGCGTCGCCTTTTTGCAGTTTGTAGATGTTCGCCGTGATCAGCTCGCCTTTCACGCGGTTGCTTTCCGCATTTTCCGCTTCCGTAAGCCGCCGCACCGTGTCCGCGAGATTTTTTTCGCACTTTTTGATTTTTGCGTTCGCCACGGCGAGCAGCCGCGATTTTTTCTCGTTGAACGCGCGGTTTTCGCTGCGCGATACGTAGTATTTTTCTTCCGCTTCGTTTAAGCTCGCCGCCGCCACGCCGTTTTCCGTTTCAAACGCGAAAAAATCGGTAAAATTCCCGTTTTCCTGCGCGAGATACGCCCGCACCGGCTCGTTTAAAAAGAAATTCACGAAAAATTCGGGGAAATCTTCCGCCGCCACGCCCCGCGCCGCCGCAAAAGACAAGATATGCCGCGCCGTGGGCAACGCGATCCCCGCTACGTTCGAAAAAATAAATTTCGCTGCCGATTCGCCGTATTTTGCGGCGTTTTCCGTCGCGCCGTCGTTGTGTGCGTCTTTATTAAAATTCGCGTTCGTTCCGCCGCTACCCCCGTCGTTTTCGCTTTGGACGCCCGATAAAAAGGTTCGCCATTTTTCCGAAATCGCGGCGGTATCGGCAGGCGAAACTTTGTCTTGTGCGGGCGGCAGAGCGTATTTCGCGCCGGAAAAGAGAATCCGCCCCGAAGCGTTTTCGAGTGAAGTGCTTTTCAGCGCGCCCGCGATAATCCCGTTTTCCGTTAAAATCAGGTTGGAATACTTGCCCATCAGCTCGGCGTACAGCACCTTTTCCCCGCCCGAAAAATCGTTGAAGCAGAGAAAAGTCAACGCTAAAATCCGCTCGTTGCCCACCTGTTTCACGCTTTTGAGCTGCGCGCCCGAAAGGTGCTTACGAAGCAGCATGCAAAAAGACGGCGCAACGAGCAGCGGCGGTTTTTCGGTATCCTGCACGCAAACGCGCGCAAACGAAGCGTTTGTATTCAGAATAAGTTTAAGCGCGCCCTTTTCGGTGTATATAATCAGGGTGAGTTCGTCTTTATCCGCTTGCGAAACGCGGTTGACTCTGCCCCCCGAAAGCAAAGTATTAAGCTCGAACGCGAGCCTTCTGATATGAAAAGCGTCCTGCGGCATAGCAGCCTCCTTTGTATCTGCGTGCGGGCGGCGAACCGACAAAAAACTTAAATTTCGCCGATTTTCGCGCGGGCAAACAAACATTTTTCCTAAATTATAACCGAAATTTCGCGATTTGTAAATAAAATCGCTTTATTTTCTTAAAAGAATATGGTAAAATATTGAGAGCGGACGAAAAAAGACGGCAAAACGCCTTGAAAACGCGCCCGCAAAAAAATTCAAACGAAAAAGAGAACGTTTTTTTCAAGTTGCGCAAACGCAGCGAAAAACCAACGAAAAAACGGCAGGAGAACAAAACACTATGAAGTACACCACCAAAGCAGCTGAAAAAAGCACCGTAAAAATCACGATGACCTTCGACAAAGACGAATGGATCGACGCGCAGAACAAAGCGTACGTAAAAGAGCGCGGCAGATTTGCGGTGAACGGTTTCCGCAAGGGCAAAGCCCCCAAGAACGTGATCGAACATGCCTACGGCAAGGGCGTTTTCTATGAAGACGGCTTGAATATTCTCTTCTCGGAAAACTACGGCAAGATTCTCGACGAAAAGAAAGACGATTTCACCGTTGTGGGCGATCCCGACGTATCGGTGGACGAGCTTGCGGAAGACAAGGTAGTGCTTTCCGCCGTAGTTCCCGTGAAGCCGGAAGTGAAAATCGCGGCGTATACGGGTATGAAGCTGAAAGGTTACGCGTATAATGTAAAAGACGCCGACGTGGAAGCCGAGATCGAAAAGGTACTCGAAAGAAACGCGCGCAAAGTGAACGTGGAAGGCAGAGCCGCCGAAAAGGGCGACATCGCGAACATTGATTTCGTAGGCACGGTAGACGGCGTGAAATTCGAGGGCGGCGAAGCGCAGGGCTTCGATTTAACGCTCGGCAGCGGTCGGTTTATCCCCGGCTTCGAAGATCAGGTGATCGGCATGAGCGTGGGCGAGAAGAAAGACGTAAACGTTACGTTCCCCGAAGATTATCAGGCGGCCGATTTGAAGGGTAAGGCGGCTGTGTTCGCCGTAACTTTAAACTCGCTTTCCGTCAAGGAAAAACCCGAACTTACCGACGCGTTTATCAAGGAAGCCACGGGCAGCGAAACCATCGAAGCGTACAAGGAAAAGACGAAAGAGAGATTGCAGAAGCAGGCGGATTCCCGCGCGAACGACGACACCGAAAACGCGATTTTAAACGAGATTGCCAAGGGCGCGTCCGCCGAAATTCCGCAGGCGATGATCGAAAGCGAAATTGATAATCTCGTGCGCCGCTTCGAGTATCAGCTGATGTATCAGGGTCTGAAGCTCGACGATTACCTTGCGTTTATCAAGTCTACCAAAGAAGACTTCCGCAAGAATTACGAAGAAGCCGCGAAGAAGAACGTTTTGAATCAGTTGATTATCTCGCAGATCATCAAGAACGAGAAGATCGACGCCACGGAAGAAGAAGTGAAAGCCAAGATCGCCGAGCAGGCGGAATCCGTGGGCAAGAGCGCGGAAGAATACGAAAAGACGATTGATCCCCGCCAGGTGGATTACCTTAGAAACGACATCATCATCACGAAGCTGTTCGATTTCTTGAAGGCGAACAACGAAATGACGTATTCGGACGGCTCGGAAGCGGCGGAAGAAACGGCTGCCGCGGAAGCGAAAGAAGAAAAGCCGGCGAAGAAAGCCGCCGCGAAAAAGCCTGCCGCCAAGAAAACCGTGAAAGCGGAAGGCGAAGCGAAAGAAGCCAAGGCGGAAAAGGCCGAAAAGAAACCTGCCGCAAAGAAACCGGCGGCGAAGAAGACCGC
>CALARO010000009.1 GCA_937888935.1 uncultured Clostridia bacterium | reverse complement strand
GTGCATAATTTTTATACCCCTTTATTTGATTTGTATCAATTTTAATCTCTCTGCCGCGGCTCTTCCATAAACGGCATTAAAATCTGATTTTGTACGTACAGATACTCGTCCTTGATCTTCACGTGCGCGTCGTCTTCGGAAAAATCGAGATATTTGCGTGTTTTCGAAAGCGCGGCGGGAAAATCTTCTTCAAACGCGGAAGAAAATTCTTTCTCGTATTCCGCAAGCGAAAGACCTTCGGCGGTGCGCAAAGCAAGCATCACCTTTTCGAATTTCGCGTCCGCTTCGCTCACTTCTTCGCAGTCCACCGCCGGGAAGAAGCCGGAAATCACGCACTTCATATAATCGTCGAGATTAAACGTATTCGTAAACCGCTTGCCGTTCATAAACGACGAAGCCGCAAGCCCCACGCCGATATATTCGCCGCGCCGCCAATAGTTTAAATTGTGGCGGCTTTCGAAGCCGGGTTTCGCGAAATTCGAAATTTCGTAGCGGCGATAGCCGAGATTTTCAAGCAGGCTTCGCCCGAAATCGTACATATCCGCCACCTCGTCGGAATCGGGCAGCTCGCCGTTTAAATAGTCTGTGTAAATGGGCGTGCCGTCCTCCACCGTAAGCGCGTACATCGAAATATGCGAAGATCCGCACGCCGCCGCAAGCTCGATCGTCTTTTTAATATCGTCTTTCGACTGATTTTTTAAACCGAGCATCACGTCGGTGCTGAAATTCTTGCCCTTTAAAAGCTTCGTGGCGTACACGTAATCGCGCGCGTTGTGAATCCTGCCGAGATCTTCAAGCTGAGAATCAATAGCGGTCTGCAACCCGATCGAAAAACGGTTGATGCCCGCCTTTTCGTAAATTTTCACCTTTTCTTCGCCGATTGTGCCGGGGTTGAGTTCCAGCGTGATTTCGGCGTTTTCGGAAAGAGTAAAGCTCTCGCGGATGCGGTTCATCGCGCCCAGGATAAGCTTCGGCGGAATATACGAAGGCGTGCCGCCGCCGAAATACACCGTATCGAACACTCTGCCTTTGAGTTCTTCGCCGCGCATTTTAAGTTCTTTATAAACGCAAGCCATATACGCCTCGGCGTACCCGATTTTATCGGGAAACGAAACGAAATCGCAATACGAGCATTTCTGCCTGCAAAACGGAATATGAATATAAATTCCTGCCATAATTTCACCTATGATTTTAATTTCAGCCTTATTTTCAGCCTTATTTTCAGTCTTATTTTTTCCCGATTTCGCTCGTGCTTCAAAAGCGAGCAGTTCGCGAAGCGCGCGGATTTCACCGCACTGAGCGTACTAAAACGTACGTGACTAAGGCGAAAACGCAAGCGCGACAAAGAAATGCGAAGCTTTTCAAGCACGAGAAAATCAATCCTTGTTGGTTTTCAGTATTTCCATAAACACTTCCGACGGCACTTCCACGCTGCCCACCTTGCGCATGCGTTTCTTGCCTTCTTTCTGTTTTTCGAGCAGCTTGCGCTTGCGGGTAATATCGCCGCCGTAGCACTTGGCAAGCACGTCTTTGCGCACGGCTTTCACCGTTTCTCGGGCGATCACCTTGCCGCCCACCGCCGCCTGCACCGGCACTTCGAAAAGTTGGCGCGGAATCGCGTCTTTCAGATTTTCGCAAAGCGTTCTGCCGCGCTCGTACGCCCGCTCTTCAAACACAATCGAAGAAAGCGCGTCGCACACTTCGCCGTTTAAAAGAATATCCAGCTTCACAAGCTTCGAACGCTCGTACCCCGCCAGCTCGTAATCGAAACTCGCATATCCTTTTGTGCGCGATTTCAAGCCGTCGAAAAAGTCGTACCCAATCTCTTTCACCGGCAACGTTTATTCCAGTCGCACCCGCCGCTCGTCCACATACGTCATGTTCTTGAATACGCCGCGCTTATCCTTGCAAAGATCCATCACCGCGCCCATGTAATCGGGCGGAGTGTATATATCCGCTTTCACGATCGGCTCTTCCATGTACTCGATTTCCGATACCGGCGGCAGGTGCGAAGGGTTATCCACGAAAAATTCCGTCCCGTCCGTCTTATGCACCTTATACGAAACAGACGGCGCGGTGGTGATAATATCCAGGTTGAATTCCCGCTCGATGCGTTCCTGAATGATTTCCATGTGCAGAAGTCCCAAAAACCCGCAGCGGAAACCAAACCCCAACGCCACGGAAGTATCCGGCTCGAAAATCAAAGACGCGTCGTTTAACTGCAATTTCATAATCGCGTCTTTCAGATCCCCGAATTTGCTTCCGTCCAGCGGGTAAATGCCGCAGAATACTACTGGCTGACTTTTTTTATACCCGGGCAACGCTTTTGCCGCGGGGCGTTCGGCGTTCGTCACCGTATCGCCCACTTCAACGTCCTGTATCGACTTGATCGAAGCGGCGATATACCCCACTTCGCCCGCCGAAAGCTTGCTTTGCGGAAGCAGGTTCGGAGCGAACGCCCCCACTTCCGTCACGTCGTACACGTTTTCGGAAAGAAACGTTTTAATCTTATCCCCCACTTTCACGCCGCCGTCGAAAATGCGCACGAATAAAATCACGCCCTTGTAATTATCGTAGTAACTATCGAAAATCAAGGCTTTCAGAGGCGCGTCCGTATCGCCGTCGGGCGCGGGAAAAGCCTTCGGAATCGCTTCTAAAAGATCGTCGATATTGATTCCTTCTTTCGCCGAAACGCAGGGCGCGTTTGAAGCGTCAAGACCGATCACGTCTTCGATTTCCTTTTTCACTTCGTCTACGCGCGCGCTCGGCAAATCGATTTTATTGATCACGGGCAGAATTTCAAGATTGTTTTCGAGAGCGAGATACACGTTCGCAAGCGTCTGCGCTTCCACCCCCTGCGTGGCGTCCACCACCAGAATCGCCCCTTCGCACGCCGCAAGCGAACGGCTCACCTCGTAGGTAAAGTCCACGTGACCCGGGGTGTCGATCAGGTTGAATTCGTACTCTTCGCCGTCTTTCGCCTGATAAAACATGCGCACGGGCGTGAGCTTGATGGTAATGCCGCGCTCGCGCTCGATGTCCATCGAATCGAGCAGCTGATCTTCCATATCGCGCTTCGATACCTGACCCGTGCGTTCCATCAGCCGATCCGCAAGCGTGCTTTTGCCGTGATCAATATGCGCTATAATACAAAAATTCCGAAGTCTTTTATTAGGTTTTGCCATACTTTTTTCCTTTTTTTCTTTCTCAGTGCCGTTTACTTTTTTCCGCGCCGTTTGCTTCGCGCCGCTTTTTCGCCCGGCTTAATTCCCGCCCGAAAGCTTCATGCCCGCCACCGACAAAAACGCCGAAACGAGCTTCTCTTTTTCCGATTTCGGGTTGATCGCCACATACAACGCCCCCGCCGCGTTTTCTGGCGGCGCGATCGGCAGCATGTACAATTTTCCGCAAGCAATCTCTGTTTCCGCGTAAATCCGGGGCAGAAGCACCGCCCCCGCACCCGCCGCCGCAAGCTCTTTTGCCGTTTCCGCCGTAACGCCCGCAATCGCCGCGCCGTCTTCGTTGCAATCGAGCGCGATCAAAGGCAATTTCGCCGCGCAAACGTGCGCCGCGCCAGACTTTTTCCCGCGCGCGTTTTTGGGATTTTTCGCCGTGTTTTCAAGCTTTTCGTACTGCTTTTTATCGCCGAGATACACTTTTTCGAGCGTAACGCCGGCGGGAAACGAAGCCACGATTTCTTCGCAGAAATACGGCGTTTCGTTGAACACCGCGTCCGCCTTGCCGCTTCGCAGCATTTCCCGCGCTTTATCGTCGTCTTTCACGCGCAACATTTTCAAGCGCACCAAAGGGAATTTCTTGGAAAACGCCGCGATTTTATCCGCCAGTACATAGCGAAAAATCTCGTCGGAAGCGATCAGGATAAGCTCGTCGCCGCGCCGCGCCGCCGCGCCGCTCACCTCGTTTTCCGCTTCTTCCAGAAGTCGCAACGCGCGCTCTACCCTGCCGATGACGCGCTTGCCGCCTTCTTCCGAAAGTTCCATGCCGCGATGCGTGCGGTTGAAAAGCGTAACGCCCAGCTGATTTTCGAGCTGCTTCACCGACTGCGACACGGCGGGTTGAGAAATGTAAAGCTCTTCGGCGGCTTTGGTAAGCGAGCCGTTTTTCGCCACCGTATAAAACACGCGGTATAAATCAAGATTAACCATAATTTTTCCCTTTTGTGATTTTTCTCTCTTTGAAGATTGCCTTATTCTGCGCCAACGCCCCTAAAAGCGCGGATATGCACAGCTTATCCGCCACATTTTTTCGTCAACGCCCCTTAAATGCGCGATATGCACGGCTTACAGCCGATCTTCGCCAACATTTCTTAAAAGCGCGATGTATGCGCTTTAAAAACGAGCAGATCGCGAAGCGCGAGTACGGGCGCAGGGAGCGTACAAATAGTACGTGACCAAGACCGCACGGAGCGCGACAAAGATATGCGACGTTTTTCAAGCGTATATTATTTGCCGACGCAAAACTTAGAAAAGATTTCCGTAACAATCTCTTCCGAGGCGGTTTCGCCCGTGATTTCGCCGAGCGCACCCCACGCTTCCTGCACCGAAACCGAAAGCAGATCCAAAGGCATCGCATCCAAATCCGCCAAAGCCGAAGCCAACGCCGATTTCGCGCGCTGCAACGCCTTGTAATGCCGCTCTTCCACCAAAAACGCGCTCTCTTCCGTCCGCTCGCCCACGCCGCGCGATACCAGCAGCCGTTTCAGCTCGGAAAACCCTTCGCCCGTCGCCGCCGATACCGTCACGTCCGCGTCCGTTTCCGTTTCGTCGCCCGATAAATCGGCTTTGTTCAAAACTTTGATATACGCCCCGCATTTGGCAAGCTGCAACACCCGCGCGTCCTCTTCCGAAAACGGCGCGCCTTTTTCCGATACGAACATCCGAAGATCCGCGCTTTTAATCAGCTTTTCCGCAAGCGAAATGCCCGCGTTTTCTATCTCGTCGCCGCTCTCGCGCACG
>CALARO010000008.1 GCA_937888935.1 uncultured Clostridia bacterium | reverse complement strand
ACAAATTTTACGCGTTAATTTTTGCCGTTGACTTCCGTTTTTCTCTGTGCTACCCCCCACACACCGAAAAGGCAAATAAACCCGATTTGAAAAAAGCTTTAAGCATATTGAGAAATTGAGGCGAAATTCTTTTTATTGTATAATAAATATATTGAAAAAATTATACAAATAAAAGGACGGATCGCACGAATGAAGTATGCAGACTGGCTGGACGAATGGCTTGAAAATTATGTAACTCCCGCGCGTAAGATAAGAACGCGCGAACTCTATGAAAGTATCGTGAATCGGTGCATAAAACCGTATCTCGGCGGGTATCTCTTAGAAGAATTAACGCCGCTTGTTATGCAAAAATTTATAACCCGCACGCTTCTTAGCGGTAACAAAAAAACAGGCGGCGGGCTTTCTTCAAATTCCGTAAACGGCATAATTTCCGTAATGCAAAATTCTTTGAAAGCGGCGAACTCCGTGGGACTGATAAAAGAATACACGGCGAATAAAATCTGCCGCCCGAAAACAGTCGAAAAAAAGATCGGCTGTTTTACTTATGCAGAACAAAAAACGATAGAAAAAGCGGCGTTTTCAAGCCGGAAACAAAAAATGCTCGGCGTTGTGATTTGTCTGTACACAGGCGTGCGGATCGGCGAATTGCTTGCGCTGAAATGGCAACACATTGATTTTACGATCGGTCAAATGAATATCGCGCAATCGTGTTACTGCGGCAGGCAGGGCAGAATAGAAAGCACTCCGAAAACGGAAAATTCAAAAAGAAGCATACCGTTGCCGCGAAAAATATTAAAAATGTTACGCGAAATGCGCGCGAAAAGCGATTCCGAATACGTGATTTCTTCGCTCGGCAAGCCCGTTTCTACGCGTTTGTATCAGACCTGCAAATAAAAGTCAAGAGAAATGAAGAAGAAAAATGAAAAAAATTTTTAAATTAAAAAACGGCAATGTAAATACTGAATAATTTCATCGACAGGATTTATATAGGCGAGAAGTATGCCGACGGAAGCGCACACAAACAGGAAATCAGGATTATTTATAAATTTATCGGTGCGGAAAGCACACACGGGTATAAAGTAAAAGGCGCACGTGCGGCCGAAATCTTTTAACGGCTGGCTGCATATTCTCCCTGTCGTTTACTCATCCGACAGTTCGGATCAGCTGGAAAGTTATAATGCGCAGGTGGCGTATTATTCGGATGCAATTTCTAAAAATCCGAAGTGGAGATTTGCCGGAATTTATGCCGACGAAAAACTGACGGCAGAAAAATTTTATAATAAATTGCGGGCATATCTGAAAAACAAAGTAACGCGGAACGGCTGGAAATATTACGGTGTGTGGGAAGGCATAAACGGCGAAAAGCGATTACATTTTCACGCGCTGATGTACATACCGCAAGGCACGATGCCGGGCGAACTCGTGCGGGAGAAAAGTTATAATACAAGCCGGAAACGAATGGTAGAAACAACGGGAAACACGGAATTCAACGAGAAATTCGGGCGTTCGGACGTGGAAGAAATATGTATGGCGTTCAAGCACTTGGCGTACAATTACGTGCTGAAATACCTGAACAAAGGCGGCAAGGCGATGGCTTCGAGAAACTGCCCGGAAAGCATTCAAGGCTGGATGAGTGAGGAAGATTTAATACGCGAATCGGATTATACGGAAAATAAGTATATCGCGTTTTCGGGGTGTCGGATCGCGGAAGATAAAACGGGCATCATTGTGAAAGTAGATGAAAGAAATCCGCAGGAAGCGTTGGCGGAAATACAAGGAATCGTAAAGCCGTCCGAATGATATGCGAAAACCATAGGCGAAAACGCACGCCCGCAAAAAAATATCGCGTTGCTTCGCCAAGCGGATCAGCGGCGAACCACGCGATTTGCGGGCGGTTTCGGTGAAGTTGCGGATAGAGTAAAACAGCCGAAAATCGGTGAAAAAATGAGTGAAGTCGGGTGCGCAGAACGTATCCCGTCGGAGGCGCGCAGCGCCGACGACTTGTATATAGGGGTACGTTCTGCGCTCATTTATCAAAAATCGGGCGATTTTCGCGTAAATGTAAACAAAGTAAAATTGTGTGAAATTGCGTATGGCTACACAAAGCGTTTTTTGCCGTTTTTTCGTAAAAAAAGCGTGCGCGGAAAAACTTAAAAATTTTACTTGTGTTAAGTTGGCGCGAGGCGGTATGCTTATGATACCGAAAGCCGAAACTTCGAAAATTTCTTTTTGAAAATAATCGCCCGATTTACATAAGTTCTACCGCGAAACGATTAAAAACCGTGCAAAACGGCAACAATCCGAATGCGGAAAATGTTTGAAAGGGAGGTGTTTTTTTGACGATCAGCGTGTATATGGGCAATAAAAAACTGCAAAAAGGTGAGTACAAAAATTACATTTGCGTGAGCGACTACGTGAGCGAGGTGGTGAACGAAGTGTATTATTCGAAAATCGACGAGTATAATAGACGCCGAAGTCAATCGGGAAATATAGCAAACGATAAAAAGACAGGCTGAAACAAGCGCTGTTTTTAAAAATTCAGAAACAATAAGTAAAAGGAGGTGCGCGAAGATATGAAAGAAAAAAGCAAAAAATTAGATTTTTGTTTCCCCGTATACGATGAAATTCCGGAAGATTTCACCGATATTACGGCGATTTATCTTCGCGTTTCCACCGATTTGCAGGCGCAGGACGGGTATGGACTTGACGTTCAGTTCGACGCGATTAAAAAATATGTGCAGGCGTACGATATACAAAACCCCGTGGTGTTTGTGGATGACGGCTATACGGGAATGAACGAGGATCGCCCCGCTTTTCGCGAGCTGAATCGGCTGATGGAAGACGGCAGAGTGAAGTTTGTGATTACGTATAGCCTTGATCGTATCGGCAGAACGCAGATGCTGATTTTAAAATTTTTGAAAGAACGCTGCGATAAATTCGGGTGCGATTTTTATGCCGTGAAGGATAATATCGATTCGAGAAGCCGTCAGACGTACGGAATTCTAATTTCGATTTTGTCGATTTTTGCCGAGTTCGATCACGACGCGATTGTGGCAAAACTTTCGCAGGGGCGGTATCAACGCGCTCTGGAAGGACTCTGGAAGGGCGGCGGGATCGCGCCTGTGGGGTATAAATATTCGAAAGAGACGAATACGCTGGAAGTGATTCCCGAAGAGGCGGTGCGGGTGCAAAAGGCGTTTGAAATGTACAATACGCGCGAATATTCTCCGCGGTTGATTGCGGAAGCGTTGGGGTTCAAATCGGATATAGTGGTGTTCAATATGTTGAAAAATCGCACGTATATCGGCGAAATTACCTTTCAGGGGCAACAATTCAAGGGAATTCATCAGCGCATTATCGACGACGCGACGTTTGCAAAGGCGCAGGTCATTTTAAAAGAGCGTGCCGTTACGAAACAAAGCTCGAGATTTTTGCTTTCTTCGCTTGTGTATTGCGGCGTTTGCGGCGCGAAAATGCGGTATATGAAATGGGGAAAAAGTAAAAACGAAGTGGATAGTGGCGTAGCAAACGTTGGCGGCGGAACGAACGGCGGGCGCGACGCAAGGAAAGTGCAATATAAAATTGTTTGTTATTCGAAATACAATGCGAAAGACAAGCCGTATATCGCGAACATAAATGCGGACTGCGACAACGAGACGTATGACGCCGACGTGGTGGAGGCGTATGTGGCGGGGGCGATTTTAGAATTTGCGGTGCGATACAGCGACGAAATAAAAAGCAACCGCGTGCGGACGAAAGACATTGCCGAGCAACTGACGGAAGAATACGAGCGGATGGAAGAACGGTATCGGCGGGCGTTGAAAACGTATACTATGTTCGGAGACGAAAGTATACTGGAACAGGCGCAAGCTTTTCAGACGGATATGAAACGAATTTCGCGGGAGATCGAAACGGCGCGGGAAAAAGCTCTGATTTCGGCGGGGCGGGAGGAAAGAATCAACCTTTTAAGAACGTTGCCGGATACGTGGAGAGAGATGTCGGCAAAGCAACGACAGAACGTGATGCGCGAGCTGGTGCAGAAAGTGGTGATTACGCACGGGCATATAGACGTGTATTTGTACGACAGTAAATATGATACGATGAAAGCCGCGAAAGAAGAGTAAGATTTTCTTTCCGTTTGGAAAAACGAAAAACGTTTTTTTGTTTGATTTGCCGTCAATTTACAGAAATATTACGTTTGACTGTAAGATTCTTTAACATTTTCGTAGTATCCTTGATATGAAATCCGGAACGGGACTTCGGAATTTCCGTAATATTGCGGTTCGGGAATACCCGGCTGAATTCAAACGATATTATGCAAGGAACTATATGAAAAAGAAAAGATTATCTGCGATTTTCACGGCGTTTGCGCTTTGCGCTTCGCTTTGTGCGGCAACGGCTTGCGCTTCTTCCGGCAGCGATGAAAAACCCGGGAACGAAATTAACGCTCCCGGCGGCGAGGAAAATCCGGGCGGCGGGAATTCCGGCGGCGGCACGGTGAAACCCGGCGGCGAAAAAACTAAGATAAACGCGTTGAACAAAGTTGCGAATTTTTCCACCGGTTTTACCTCGGCGGACGGCGGCGTGGCGGAAATAGTGAAATACAACGAAGACAACAGAAAGTTTTATCTTGTGAACGGCAAAACGCAAACGCTGGATATTGTAACTTTGCGTACGTGGGCGGACGATAAAACGCAGTTGGAGACGGTATTCGACGAAGCGAGCGATCGGATTTCATTCGAAGCGTTGGCGGCAGAGCATTCCGAAGATTTTGCGGGCGGGTTTGCCGTGGGAGATATTACGAGCGTGGCGATCAACGAAGAATTAAATGTTGTAGCCGTAGCTTTGCAGGCAAAGGAATACGATAAAGCGGGGGCGGTGGCGTTATTGAATTATGACGGTAGCTATATCAAGGCGTATTCTTGCGGCGTGCAACCCGATATGGTTACCTTTGCCGGGAATTTTATTCTC
>CALARO010000007.1 GCA_937888935.1 uncultured Clostridia bacterium | reverse complement strand
CACGGCATTATCTTGATGCAAAAAAGCGAAATCGCGCATGCGAAAATGCGGATATTCAACGCGGACGGCAGCGAAGCGGAAATGTGCGGCAACGGCGTGCGTTGCGCGGCAAAATTTTTGCGGGATATAAAGGGCGTGCGCGATATGCCGCTGAAAATAGAAACGCTTGCCGGGGTAATTTCGCTTATGCCGATATTAAACGAGCAAGGCGAAACGATAAGCGTTTGCGCGGAAATGGGCAAACCCGAATTTTCGGCGGAAAAAATTCCCACTTTGCTTCCGCCGGACGAACGCGGCGAAATCGTGGCTCGCCCCATGCGGCTTTGCGGCATAAATTTTAAAATCACATGCGTTTCATACGGCAATCCGCATTGCGTTACGTTTTCGAAAGAAGCGGCGGAACGTTTCGGAACGCTCGGCGCGGCAATCGAAAGCGCGCCGTATTTTCCGCAGCGGATCAATGCGGAATTTGTGCGCGTGAACGCTATAAACGATCTTTCCGTGCGCGTGTACGAGCGCGGCAGCGGCGAAACGTTCGCCTGCGGCACGGGCGCGTGCGCGGCAGCTGCGGCGGCTATCAAAAACGGCTATGCGCATAAAAACGAAGAGATCGCTGTGCGGATGCGCGGCGGCGATTTGTCGGTGAAAATCACCGAAGAACATACGTATTTAACGGGCGAAGCGACGTTTGTTTTCGTCGGCGAAATTGATCTTTGGAGCAGTATTTCGCGATAAGAGTTACGAAAATTCACGATAAAAAACACGAAAGCGGAAAAAATTCAGCCGGGGGTAAACGATGCTTACGCCGAATAAAAACTTTTTGAAATTATCGGGCAACTACTTATTTGCGGAAAACGCGCGGAAAATCGAAGCGTTCGAGCGGGAAACGGGTAAAAAAGCCTTGCGGCTCGGCATCGGCGACGTAACTCGCCCGCTTGCGCCCTGTGTGATCACGGCGATGAAAAAAGCCGCCGAAGAAATGGGGCGCGCCGATACTTTCCGCGGCTACGGCAGCGAACAGGGCTACGACTTTCTTCGCAAAGCGATTTCGCGCTACTATGCGGGGCGGGGCGTGCGCATGCTTGTGGACGACATTTTTATTTCGGACGGCGCGAAAACCGATCTCGGCGCGATTACGGAACTTTTCGATAAGAGCAACGCCGTGCTTTTAAGCGATCCGAGTTATCCCGCGTATGCCGACGCGAACGTGATGAGCGGGCGCAGAATTATCGCTATGCGCGCGGATGAAACCAACGATTTTCTGCCGCTGCCCGATCAGAATATAGACGCCGACGTGATTTACCTTTGTTCGCCCGCCAATCCTTCGGGCGCGGCGTACACGGCGGGGCAGCTTGAAAAATGGGTGAATTACGCCCTGAAAAAGCGCGCCGTGATCGTGTACGACGCCGCTTACGAGTGCTTTATTCCGTATGCTTTCGGCTCGCAGGCGGAAGAAAACGAGAAATCGGGCGTAAAAATTCCGCGCAGCATTTACGAAATCGCGGGGGCGGAACAATGCGCGATAGAAATTTGTTCGTTTTCGAAATTCGCAGGTTTCACGGGCGTCCGGTGCGGCTATACGGTGCTTCCCGCGCCGCTGATGCGCAGGGGAATATCGTTGAAAGCAATGTGGCGGCGCAGGCAGGGCGCGAAATTCAACGGCGTGAGCTACATAACGCAGCGCGGCGCGGAAGCCGCGCTTTCGAAAGACGGCATGGCGCAAAATCTCGAAAACGTGCGATATTATATGGAAAACGCGCGCATTTTGCGGTCGGAACTTGAAAAAATGAATATCGTATGCTTCGGCGGCTACGCGCCTTACGTGTGGGCGCGCGTGCCGGCGGGGTATAACGGCGAAACGTGGTGCGAAAAACTTTTAAACGCCGCGTGCGTGGCGGCTACGCCCGGCGGCGGCTTTGGAAAAAACGGTGAAAATTTCGTGCGTTTCAGCGCGTTCTGTTCGCGGGAAACGATTGAGAACGCCTTGAAAAATATCGCAGATACGATATAAAATAACGCAAATACGATACTGAACGGAATTTTGCAAAAAACAGTCGTTTTTTTCATTTACATTCTCTAAAAAAAGTAGTATAATAAATACGTTACAAGAAATTACGGAGAAAAAAACATGTTCGAACGACTGAAAAAACGTCAGGAAGAAATGCTTGCGCTCGGCATACCGGGCAACGATTTAAGCGTTTATTATAACGGCGAAGAAGTGTACCGCCACCGCGCGGGGTTTTCCGAAAAAGAAACGCAAACGCCGATGAACGGCAAAGAGCGATACAACGCGTATTCCTGCTCCAAACCCGTCACGTGCGCGGCGGCGTTGCAGCTGATAGAAAAGGGGAAATTATCGCTCGATACGAAGCTTTACGAAATTTTTCCCGAGTTCCGGCACGTCGGCGTATGGGCGAAAGAAGGCGATAAGGCGAAAGTAAGAGAAGCGAAAAATCCGATTACGATCGAGCATCTTTTTACAATGACGGCGGGGTTTTCGTATAATCTCGGGTGCGCGCCGCTCGAACGGGCGAAAAAAGAAACGCGCGGCTTATGCCCCACGGTGAAAACGGTGAAATATCTCGCCGAAGAGCCGCTTTTATTCGAGCCGGGAAAGCGTTGGGAATACAGTCTTTGCCACGACGTGCTTGCCGCCGTGACGGAAGCGGTTTCGG
>CALARO010000006.1 GCA_937888935.1 uncultured Clostridia bacterium | reverse complement strand
TTTTTAAAAGATTATCTTAGCGAAAACGGCGCGCTCGTCACTACGCAAAACGGTTTGCCCGAAGAAAAAATCGCAAAAATCGTCGGCGCGAACAGAACGTTCGGCGGCGTTTGCTCGTTCGGCGCGAATTTCGAAGCGGCGGGCGAAGCAAAACTCACTTCCACGCTTTCTTCGGCAAAAATCTGCGTAGGGACATATCTCGAAAGTCAATCGCACGTTTGCGCAGATGCGCAACCGTTAGAACAAATGCGGAATATCCGCGCGCTTTTGCAGCCGATCTCAAAAATCACAAACGAAAATTTCTATCGCGAAACGCAGAATCTCGCGGGCGTAAGATACGCAAAACTCATTGTAAACGCCGCGTTTTCTTCGATTTCCGCCGCCACGAATCTTACGTTCGGCGAAATCGCCAAAGATAAAAAAGCAAGAAAAATCGCTCTCGGAGTTATGCGCGAAACGCTCGCCGTAGCCGAAGCGCAAAATATAAAAATAGATACGGTGCAGGGGAAAGACGTCGCGAAACTTTTACATAAGGCCAAGCCGCCGTTCGGCGCTCTCAAAGATAAAATTCTGCTTGCGCTGCTTCCGAAATTCGTGAAAAACCACAAAAATTCCGTCAGCGGCATGCTTCTCGATATCCGTCGCTGCAGGCGCAGCGAAATTGATTATATCGCGGGAGCGGTGAGCGCGGCGGGCGAAAAATGCGGCGTAAAAACCCCGCTTTGCCACTCTCTCGTGCAAATCGTAAAAGCCGTGGAAAACGGCGAAGCCGAACTTACGGCAGAAAATTGCAGTCTGATATGTAAAACTCATAAAAAATGACGATATATTCCATATTTTCGCCGATATATTTTATTGACTTTTCGCATTTCGGGTGATATACTTATTGCAATCGCCGAAAAACGAAAATAATTCGGTACATACGGGGTGTCGGTATGACTTCTTCGATTAAAACAAAACGCTCGAAAGCAAACTCTCTCGATCTCACGGAAGGCGGCATTTTCGGCAAATTTCTCGCCTACATGCTGCCGCTCATGCTCACCAATCTTTTGCAGGTGTTCTACAACGCGGCGGACGTAATGGTGGTCAGGCTTTCCGGCGAACCGGACGCGGTAGGCGCGGTGGGTACAACTACCGCATTTGTCAATTTGATCGCGGGACTTTTTATCGGCTGCTCGTTGGGATCGGAAGTGGTGATCGCCCGCGCGATCGGCAGAAGAGATAAAGAAGAAACCGAAAAGTCGGTGCATACCGCTATTCTTTTCGGCTTGATTTTCGGCGTATTCTGCGGCGCGCTCGGCTTTTTTGTCGCGAAACCCGTACTTGCGGCAATGTGAAACGAAGGAAAACTTCTCGATCTCGCCACTTTGTATACGCAAATCTATTTTCTCGGACTTCCC
>CALARO010000005.1 GCA_937888935.1 uncultured Clostridia bacterium | reverse complement strand
GTCTGCTTTGCGGCGACGTGGGGTTCGGCAAAACCGAAGTGGCGTTCCGCGCGGCGTATCTGTGCATTTTAGGCGGGAAGCAGGCGGCGCTCATGTGTCCCGGCACGGTGCTTTGCAATCAGCATTACGATACGGCGTTGAAGCGTTTCGAGCCGTTCGGCGTGAAAATCGCCGTGCTGAATCGTTTTGCCACCCCCAAAGAAACCAAAGCGACTCTCGAAGGGTTGGCGGACGGCTCGATTGATTTCGTGATCGGCACGCACCGGCTCTTGCAAAAGGATATAAAATTCAAAGACCTCGGACTTTTGATTATAGACGAGGAACAGCGTTTCGGCGTTAAGCACAAGGAAGTCATAAAGGAACTGAAAAAGAACGTGGACGTGCTGACGCTCTCGGCAACGCCGATACCGAGAACGCTGCATATGTCTTTGACGGGCATACGCGATATTTCCACGATACGCACCGCGCCGAGAGAAAGATTGCCCGTGCAGACGTATGTGGCGGAAGAGACGGAAACGCTGATCCGCGACGCGTGCATACGCGAATTATCGCGGGACGGGCAGGTGTTTATTTTGTACAATCGCGTGGAAAGCATATACACGTTTGCGGCGCGGGTGGCGGCGATCGTACCCGAAGCGAAAATTTCGGTGGCGCACGGGCGCATGGAAAAGAGCGTGCTGGAAAACAACGTGTACGATTTTTATTCGGGCAAAAGCAACGTGCTGGTGACGACGACGATTATCGAAAACGGCATTGATCTTCCGAACGCGAACACGCTGATCGTGATTGATTCCGAGCGGCTGGGCATATCGCAATTGTATCAGCTGCGGGGAAGAGTGGGGCGCGGATCGCGGCTCGCGCACGCGTACTTTACATATAAAGCCGAGCGGGTGATGACGGAAAACGCCGCCGAGCGGCTGAAAGCGATTATGCAGTTTACCGAGCTTGGCAGCGGCTACAAGCTGGCGATGCGCGATCTTGAAATACGCGGCGCGGGAAACGTGCTGGGCGCGGAACAGCACGGGCATATGGACAAAGTGGGCTACGAGCTGTACGCGAAGCTTTTAAAAGAAGAATTGACGGGCGAAACCGAAGAAGAAGTAGAGCTTGACGTGCGCACGGACGCGTACATTCCCGAAAAATACGTGGAATCTTCGGCGGGCAGGCTGGATACCTACAAACAGATTGCCGAAATCCGCTCGGTTGCCGACTACAAGCGCGTGTATTCTTCTTTGAAAGAAGTGTACGGCGATCCGCCGGCGGCGGTGGTGAATCTTCTGGTGATCGCGGCGATGAAAGCCTACGCTTCGCGGCTCGGCGTGAAAAAAATCTGCGCGGCGAAAGGCTTCGGCTCGCTGGAATTTTCCGATATGAAAAAACTCGGCGCGCCCGGCGTGCAGGCGGCGATGGAAAAATATGCGGGAAAATACCGGCTGAATATGTCGGTTGCGCCCGTGATCGAATTCTCGTTTGCGGGGCAGACGGTGGAAACGATGGCGGAAATGACGAAATTTTTGAAATTCGCAGGCGCGTGAGCGGAAGATTGCGGGCGCGTGAGCGGCGGATTTTGCGCGAAAGGCTTTTAAAAAAGAAAAAAATCGGGTTTTTACGCGATTTTCATTCGATTAAACGGAAAATTCCTTAAAAAACGGTTGCATTTTGCGCCGAAACAGGTTATAATAGAAAATGACTATAAATAGGTCTTTGCGGCGTTTCGCGCGCGTTGCGGCGATTGGCGCGGAAAACGGCGGCTGCGGAAGCGCGAAGATTTTGTTTAACGCTATATGGAGTGAAAACAATGAACTCTGAAAAACATTTTGGAAAAACGATGAGAAATGCGGCGGCTGCGCTCTTGTGTCTTGCGTTTGCGGGGGCGGCTGCGGGCTGCGATTCGCTGATCAGGACGGACAACGAAGCCGATATGTCGCGCGTGATTGCCGAAGTGAACATCACGAAAGAGAACGATTTTGCCGAAGGCGGAAAGTACGCCGCGTACAAAGACGCGGTGGGGAACACCAACGGTAAGATTTATAAGCGCGATCTCGTTTCGGCGTTTTTGTCTTCGGGGTATTCCGAAGTGCAGAACGGCGCGACGTATAAAGATACTTTCAATAAGCTTGTGGAAACGCTGGTGGCGCGGAAGATCACCGTGCAGTACTCGATGGCGTATTTCCTTGACGAGGACGGGTATACCGTGGAAGGGTACAACGCGTATCTTGCGGCGCAGAAGGAAAGCGGCGAGCTGAAAGACGTGGAAGAAGAGAAGCGCGCGCAGATTTTAACGCTGAAATACTTTCTGACGGACGGCGGTACGGCGGAAGCGGGCGCGGAAAACAACGATTACGACCGCGCGGTGTATTCCTTGAAAAAGGCCGTGAATTCTTCGCTCGATTCTTCGGAAACTTCGTTTATGCGCGAAGCGGACGATACGTCTTCGGACGAGATCGACGGCGCGGAAGACGCGCGCACGCTGCCTACCGGCATCAATACGGAAAAAGAAGATTACTACACGACGGAATACGAGATTTACACGGGGTACAACACGCCCGATTCCTGCGGCGAGTACGAAAAACAGAAAAATTCCACGAGATATTCGCGGCGCGCGGCGTACAATCAGTTTATCACCAACCTTGTATCGAACGGGTTGATTCCCGAAACGGTGGAAGAAACGACGGACTTCGTGCAGCTCGATTATTTCTACGTAGAGCTTTTATCGCAGCTGGAACAATCGATGATTTCGAAGTTTGCGGACGCGATCGACGAGAAGTCGGACGCGGCGTTGACGGCGGAAAAGCTGAAGCAGCTTTATAACGACGAGCTTTCGGCGCAGGAGAAGAAATACGACGATTCGCTGAAAGATTTCGAAACGGACATCGGCTCGCTTTCGGAAACGAAATTCGTGCTGTATGTGCCTGCGGGGGCGGCGAAAAAAGACGAAAAATATCAGTACGGTTACGTGTACAATATTTTAATTCCGTTCTCGGCGACGGATACGCAGCGCATTTCTTCGTACAAAAACGACGCGGACAAGGCGACGACGGACAAGGAAAAGGCGGCGCGTATGGAAAAATACTATGCGGCGCGCGCGAACGCGGCGGAAAACATCGTAGCAAAAGATCAGCGTACGGGGTGGTTCTCGAACGAGAAATCTTCGAATTACGCCGAAAAGAGAGATGACGGCAAGTGGTATTTCTTCGATAAGTATACGGGGAATACGAAACGTTACGAAACGGCGGCGCACTATACTTCTTCGATTGCGTTCGACGGCAAAGTTGACGTTGCGACGGACGGCAAGATCGGAAGCGTGACTCCGAGCGAGAATAAGAACATCTTTGATTTTGTGGAGCTGATGGAAGAAAAGCTCGGCGAGTACGGCGAGGTTGCCAGCAGCGCGACGGGCTATACGAAGACTCCCGCGGCGGTAAACAACGAATTTAATTGGCAGGATTTCATGCTGCTGAAAGGGAAGGTTGAGCTTGACGGCGTAACCGACGGAAAAGTTGCGCTGGGGACGTACTTTGCAGATACAACTTCGGCGCAGTACAAGGCGGTGACGGCGGTGAACGAGCTTGTGTTTGCTTACGGCACGGATACGGGTATGATTAACAGCTATATCGGGTATACCGTGACTCCTACGTGCGACGAAACGTTTGTGAAAGAGTTTGCGTATGCGGCGAAGGAAGCCGTGGCGGGCGGCGTAGGATCGTACACCGTGTGCCTTACCGATTACGGCTGGCATATCATGTACTGCAATTACGTGTACGATTACAACGAAAACGGCGCGGTGTACGGCTCGGCGGACGAGATTTTTGCGGAAGCGAACATGGAAGACGGCGAGTATAAAGAAGATACGTTCGCGAGATATTTCTATGAGTCCGTGAAATCGAAGCTGGAAGGCAGCTCTTCGATTGTGCAGGAAAAGATGCTTGCCGCGTATAACACGGAAAACGCCGTGACGAAGTATACGGCGCGGTATCAGGATCTTTTGGATATGGATAACTGAGATCTGATTGAATTGTGATTTGAAAACGCCTTTCGGGATTGTCCGGGGGCGTTTTTATTTGCGCGGTTAGCCGAATGAAAACAAGCTTGAATTGATTTAGCGGGCAAATCGCGCCTGATACTGCGTTGTTTGCGTTTGTAGT
>CALARO010000004.1 GCA_937888935.1 uncultured Clostridia bacterium | reverse complement strand
AGCCGGCATCAACGCCGCCCTGCTCACCCGTTGCCGCGCTTATCCGCAGTCTGTCTTTCGCCGTCCGCCGCCGCGCGCCGCACATACACGCAACAACGTCGCCGCCATCAGGCGTTACTTCGCCGCGCTTTCGTTTTGTTCACGATTTAAATATTTTTCGATATATTCTTCGCGGATACGTTTCAATTCGGAAACGGGCAGAATTTTCAAAAGATCCCACCCTGTGTCCAGAGTTTCTTCAATACTGCGCGCCGTGGTGAACCCCTGCGACACGTATTTTTTCTCAAATTCTTCGGCAAATTTCGCATACAATTTATCGGTATCGGAAAGCGCGGCTTCGCCTAAAATCGCCGAAAGCTCTTTACATTCCTTACCCCGCGCAAAGCTGATTCATCGTGTCCGCGTGATCTTCTCTCGTCTTGCCTTTGCCGATGCCTTTATCCTTTAAACGCGACAGCGACGGCAACACGTCGATCGGCGGCGTAATGCCCTTTTTATACAGCTCGCGCGAAAGAATAAGCTGCCCTTCCGTGATATACCCCGTAAGGTCGGGGATCGGGTGCGTTTTATCGTCTTCGGGCATCGTTAAAATAGGAATCTGCGTAATCGAGCCTTCCTTGCCGCGAATCCGCCCCGCGCGCTCGTACAGCGAAGCCAGATCGGTGTACAAATACCCGGGATACCCGCGCCGCCCCGGCACTTCGCGCCGCGCCGCCGAAACTTCGCGCAATGCTTCCGCATAATTCGTAATGTCCGTCATAATCACAAGCACGTGCATGCCGCATTCAAACGCGAGATATTCCGCGCAAGTCAAAGCCATACGAGGCGTGGCGATACGTTCCACGGCGGGATCGTTCGCAAGGTTCGTAAACAGCACCGTCCTTTCGATCGCGCCCGTACGCTTGAAATCTTCCACGAAATACTGCGCTTCTTCAAACGTAATGCCGATCGCGGCGAACACCACGGCGAAATTTCCGCCGTTCTTCACTTTCGCCTGACGCGCAATCTGCGCCGCCAGTTCCGCGTGCGGCAAACCGCTCATCGAAAACACGGGCAGTTTCTGACCGCGCACCAGCGTGTTCAACCCGTCGATCGCGGAAATGCCCGTTTCGATAAACTCGTTGGGGTAGTCGCGCGCGGCGGGGTTAATCGGCTCGCCGTTGATATCCATCCACTTATCGGGAATCACGCTCTCGCCGCCGTCGCGGGGATTGCCCATCCCGTCGAACACGCGCCCGAGCATATCGCGAGAAACGGCAAGCCGCTGCGCATGTCCTAAAAACCGCGCCTTCGCGCCCGAAATCTGCAAGCCCTGCGAGTTTTCGAAAAGCTGCACCACGGCTTTGTCGCCCGAAACTTCAAGCACTTTGCCAAGCCGCGTTTCGCCGTTCGTATTCACGATTTCCACAAGCTCGTTGTACGTTACGCCCGCAACGCCGTCCACCACCATCAAAGGACCTACCACCTCGCGGATCGTCTTGTATTCTTTAAACATCTTCTCTCTCTCCCTCGCAAAGCGCCTTGATTTCGCTCAGCATTTCGGTGTAAATCTCTTCGAGCTGACCGATATTTTCTTCCGGCACGTACTTCGCGCGCCCGATTTTTTCCTTGAACGGCGCGGCAAGAATATCGTTTAAATCCACGTACTGCGCCACCGCTTCGCCAGCCGCTTTCTGAAAACCGCAAATGAGTTTCAGCATGGCAAGCTGCTTTTTCAGCGAGGTGTACGTATCCACTTCGTGGAACGCGTTCTGATGCAAAAAGTCTTCGCGGATCATCTTCGCCGTTTCCATCGTCAGCCGATCTTTCGCCGAAAGCGCGTCCATACCCACCAGGCGCACGATCTCGTCGAGCGCGGCTTCTTCCTGCAAAATCTTCATCACTTCGCCGCGATAGCGATAGAAATCCTTACCCACCGCCGTATCGTACCACTCTTTCATCTTGTCCGCATACAGCGAATACGAAATCAACCAGTCGATCGCGGGGAAATGCCGCTTGTACGCAAGCGAAGCCGAAAGTCCCCAGAACACTTTCACGATACGCAAAGTCGCCTGCGCCACAGGCTCGCTTAGATCGCCGCCCGGGGGCGACACCGCGCCGATCGCCGTTACCGATCCGCATTTATCTTCTTTGCCAAGCACCTTCACAATGCCCGCCCGCTCGTAAAATTCGGCAAGACGGCTCGCAAGATACGCGGGGTAACCTTCGTCGCCGGGCATTTCTTCAAGCCGACCGCTCATTTCGCGAAGCGCTTCCGCCCAGCGCGAAGTGGAGTCCGCCATAATCGCCACGTTGTAGCCCATATCGCGGAAGTATTCCGCAATCGTAATGCCCGTATAAATGGAAGCTTCGCGCGCCGCCACGGGCATGTCCGACGTGTTCGCGATCAGCACCGTGCGCTTCATTAAAGGCTCGCCCGTCTTCGGATCTTTCAGCTCGGGGAATTCGTTTAAAACGTCCGTCATCTCGTTGCCGCGCTCGCCGCAACCCACGTACACGATAATGTCCGCGTCCGCCCATTTCGCAAGCTGATGCTGCACCACCGTTTTGCCGCTTCCGAAAGGCCCGGGAACGGCAGCCACGCCGCCTTTTGCAATCGGGAAAAGCGTATCAATCACGCGCTGCCCCGTAACCATCGGGCGATCGGGGTTGAGCTTTTCTTTGTACGCCCTGCCCTTACGCACGGGACATTTTTGCAGCATGCACAAAGGCTTCGCGCCGTTTTCGGTTTCCACCACCGCGATGGTTTCTTCAATCGTGAAATCGCCCGCCGTAATCGAAGAAATTTTTCCCCGAACGCCCGCAGGCACCATAATTTTATGGCAAACGATTTCCGTTTCCTGCACCGTGCCGATCACGTCGCCCGCCGAAACTTCGTCGCCCACGGAAGCCGAAGGAACGAACGTCCATTTCTTCTCGCGGGAAAGCTTGTTCACGGAAACGCCGCGCGAAATGCGATCGCCGTACTTGAAATAAAGCGCGGTGAGCGGGCGTTGAATCCCGTCGAAAATACCGGTGATCAGTCCCGGCGCAAGCTCGGCGGAAAGCGGCTCGCCCGTGGAATACACGTCTTCGCCCACGCCAAGTCCGGCGGTTTCTTCGTATACCTGAATCGAAGCTTTGTCGCCGCGAAGCTCGATGATTTCGCCGATCAGACCTTTTTCGGAAACGCGCACCACGTCGTAGAGTTTGGCGTCCGCCATGTTTTCCGCCACAATCAGCGGACCGGAAACTTTAATTGTTTTACCTATCGTAGCCATATTTTTTATTCCTTATAAATATCAGAAGGATTTTTACTTATTTTATTGAAAACCGTTTAAGTTTTACTGCCTTTTTCAAGCCTTCCCTTTGCATCTTTTAGCTTTTTCAAAAATCAGCAAAAATTGTCTGCCTCTTTGTGGCTTCCCCTCGGGGGGAAGCTGTCAACGAAGTTGACTGATGAGGGGCAGTTATTATTTCGGCTAACTTCTTACCCCCGCTTCACTTCAAGCACAGTCATACTTTTTAAGCAGTCGCTCGCGTTCACAGTAAATTTACGCCGAGCGCACGCTCACAGGCATTTTTCAATGCTTCCACGCCGTACCCCGAAGAACCGTTTTTCGAAGGCACGGAAACCACCACGGGGTACGCTTCTTCGTCAAACCGCTTCAAAAACTCGTTCAGCGGACGCGCAAACTCTTCCGTAAGAAAAATAACCTTGTAATCCCGGGCGATTTTACGCAAAATCTCGCGCGCGGACTTCTCGTCCGTTGCGCTGAACGCGTCCACGCCCGCCGCTTTAAACACGGTGATGCTGTCGCCATCGCCGATGATCGCCGCTTTACCGATCATATTTCTACCCCCTTACAGTCCCCGCAGGCGTTTTTTAATCTCGCTTTCTTTCATGCCCGCATTCAGGCACACCATCGCCGCGCGCACGTTCGCACATTCCGTCTTCCGGCGCAGCACGTAGTACAAAAACGGCTCGCTTCCCGAAAGCTCGTACTTCCGCGCTTCAAACAACCGGATTTCCGTTTCCGCAAGCCGCTTTTCCGCTTCCGCAACGCTTCCCGATTCCTTCGCGCCCCGATACAATTCGTACACGGTTTTCAACGCTTTCTTTTTCGCGCCGCCCGCGCCTGCGCATGCCTTATTATACAACTTATCCGCCTGTTCCGCGTTTTCCGCAAAGCAAAACGAAAAATCTTCCGCCGAGAGCGCGCCGCAAGGCACGTACTGCCCCGCCGCGGCTTCCGCCGAACCCGAACGCAGCGCCGTTACCAGATTTGTGAGATCGGCTTTTTCTTTCAGCGCGCCCCGAAGCGCGCGCCGCGATTTTCCCGCGCCTTTGCACACCGCGAAAAGATGCGCGAACAACGCCTTTTCAAACGCCGCGCCCACTTCCGCGCCCTTGCCCGCCGCGCCGCCTTCGCAAGCCTTTTCCGCTTCGGCAACCGCAAAAGCAAGATACCCGGGCAGCAAAGAATAATCTTCGTTCTCAAACGCCGCGGCAATCTTTTTCACCGCCAGCGCGCCTTCCGGCGCAAGCATTTTCGAAACTTCCGCGCCCGTAAGTTTCGCCTTGAAATACGCCTTTACGTTGTGGCAATCAAGCGGAGCTAAAAAATACTCTTTTTCCGCTTCGCTGCCCGCGTATTCGCGGATAAACGCGTTGGTTTTCGTCTCTTCCGCCGCGATCAACGCTTCCGTTTCGTCCGAAGAAAATTTCCCGTTTTCCGCGCCGTCGTTTTCGCCGCCGAACCGGCTTTCTTTCAAGGCGCGCAACGCGCCCGCCGCGTCCGTTTCAATCAGCCGCAGCAGCTTGTCCCCGAGAAAATATTTTTCTTTCGCCGCAATCACGCCGTTCGCGTAAGTCCTCGAAATCACTCGCTTTTCTCCTTCGCCGAAACACCCGCAGCCGAACCCGCAGCCGACCCCGCCGAACCGGCAGCCGAACCCGCGCCGCCGAAAAGATCCGCCGCAATGCCCGCTTCGTACTTTTCTCTGTCCGCTTTTAAAAGCGCGTCGAAAGAAAGATCTTTATCCGCGGTATCGCCGGAAAGATACAATCCGCCGTCGAACTTCTCGCCCGCAAGAGCTTTTGCCTCGCCGCCCGAAACGATTTTCAGTTTCTTTTCCGCAAACACGGGCAGAAGCTTCACCGCCGCCGCGTACTTGAAATTTTCGGCGAAAATCACCCTGTCGCCTTCTTCGGCATACGTTTTCAGCAGCCGATCGAAAAGCGATAAAGTCTCTTCTTCCCCAAGCCCTTTCAATCGCGCTTTCGCTTCCGCGTACACGTTTTCCACGGCTTTTTTCCGCGCGGCGAGCATGATTTTTTTCACGTCCAGCCGAGCCGTAGCGGCATAATGCGCGGCAATCGCGGCGGCGCGCTTTTCCACGTCGCTTTCCGTTTCGCGCCGCAGCCGTTCCGCTTCCGCTTTCGCCCCGCTTTCCGTTTCGTCCGCTTTCTTTTTTCCCGCAGCAAGAATACTTTCCGCTTCGGCTTTGCCTTCGGAATGTATTCTCTCTACGATGCTTTCCACACTCATTTTATCGTATCCTTAAACCCGCGCTTATAACGCCGCCGTCACTACGGGCGCAAGCGTCACCGTGATCCCGCCCACAAGCATAATCGAAATAATCAGGCCGAGAATGGCGTAGAACTCGATCATACCGGGGTACACGATCAGCTTACCGGAAAGAGATTCCTGCTTGCCCACCGCGTAAATACAATTCGCCGCGCACTTGCCCTGCATAATGCCGGAAACAAGACCGGAAATCGCCATCGGCATCACCGCGGCAAACACCGCCCAACCCGAAGATACGTCCATTCCCGCTTTCAGCTGCGCCGAAGCGATCAGGCCGATAATGAAGCCGTAAATACCCTGCGTAGCGGGCAACAACACAAACACCATCACCTTACTTTACCGAACTTCTTCGGCTCTTCGCCAAGCACGCCCGCAGCCGCCGTACCCGTCTTGTACAAACCAAGGCACGAACCGATGCCGCAAAGCAGCACGCACGCCGCAATACCGAACAATGCAATCATATAACCCATAAGAAAAATCCTCCGATCTTAATCGTTTTTATTTTTTCCGCCGCCCGCGTTCTTATGTTCCGCGCCCGACGTTTTTAACCGTTTTGTATTTTAAACCGCTTTATAATGCCAAAGCCGCCTTTTTACGCCGCCGCATCCGCCGGCAGCAGATACACGTACTTTTGCGAACTTCCCAGCGGCGTGAAAAGCTCTCCCTCGCCTTCGTAGAACTTTCCGAAAAATTCCACGTACTGAAGCCGCGCGTCGTGAATGTACGCGCCGAGCAAACTCATCGCCAGGTTAAACGCATGCCCCGCCACCATGAGAGCCACGCCGAGAACCGCCACAATCACGTTGCCGCCCGTAATAAACGCCATCGCGTAAGTAGAAACGATGTTCGCGATCACCGCGCCCGAAAGCAGCAACCCGTAAAGCCGCGCGTAACTCAATACGTCCGAAGCGTAATTGATCACGCCGTACGCCGCGCCGAACCCTTTCGTAAACCGCGCGAAAAACTTCTGACCATGCCCCGCCGTAAGCATCGCGATCGCAAGCGATACCCCAGCCATAATAC
>CALARO010000003.1 GCA_937888935.1 uncultured Clostridia bacterium | reverse complement strand
ATCTTACGGCTACCGGCGTTTTGATCGGTTTAAAAAGAAAATTTTATTTACTCTCGCTTCTTGATTTCATTTTTTTCGAATTTATTTTAACTTTTTTCCTTTTTTCATACCCCAACATTTGACTTTGAGCCAAAATTTCGTCAGAAAAAGCACCGCCTTTCCCGTGCGGCTTTTCGGGTAAAAAAATCGTCCCGAAGAAAAATTTTTTTCGGAACGACTTATTCGGTTTATTTCAAAAACTTATTCGACTTACTTCTTCGCGGCGGCAACCTGCTTCGCCACTTCTTCGCTCAGATCTTCGCTCTTCTTTTCCAAGCCTTCGCCCATCACGTAAAACGCAAAACGATTTACTTTCGCGCCCGCCGCTTTCAGAAGGTCGGAAACCGTCTTCTTATCGTCCTTGATGAACGCCTGCTTCAAAAGGCAGTTTTCTTCGTAGAATTTCTTAATTCTGCCAAGCACCATCTTCTCGGCAATCGCTTCGGGCTTGCCTTCATTGATCGCCTGCTGTTTCAGCACTTCTTTCTCTTTCTCGATGGTGTCCGCCGAAACTTCGTCTTCGGCAAGGTACGCGGGTTTCGTAAACGCGATCTGCAACGTAACTTCGTGCGCCGCTTCTTTCGCCGCTTCCGTCTCTTCGCCCGCCATATCGAGCAGCACGCCCAGCTTTCCGCCAAGGTGAATATACTTCGCAAGGAAGCCTTCCGTTTCGTATGCCGTAAATCTGCGCACCGCGATCTTCTCGCCGATCACCGCCGTCTGACCTTTCAGGTAGTCTTCCACGGTGTTGCCGTCGGAAACCTTGCACGAAGCAAGTGCCGCCACGTCCGCGGGTTTTTCCGCAATGATCACCTTCGAAATCTCTTCCGCGATCGCCGTAAACTGCGGGTTCTTCGCCACGAAGTCCGATTCGCAGTTCACTTCCACAAGCACGCCTTTCTTATCTTTGATATACGCGTACACGATGCCTTCCGCCGCAATACGCGAAGCCTTCTTTTCCGCTTTCGCAATGCCCCGCTCGCGCAGAAGATCCATCGCCTTTTCCATATCGCCGTCGGTATCCACCAACGCCTTTTTGCAATCCATTACGCCCGCGCCCGTCTTTTCGCGCAGCGCCATCACGTCTTTTGCCGTAAACGCCATAATTCTCTACTCCTTATATAGTTATAAAAAATATAGTTATAAAATATAGTTATAAAAAGCCGTATCGAAAAGAAACCCTTACTCGGCTTTCTCTTCCGCCGCGGGAGCTTCTTCCGCCGCCGCAACAACTTCTTCCATATCCTTCGGCTCGCTTCCGGCTTCTTCCTGCGCGGGCGCAACCGCTTCCGCACCCTGATTCGCCTCGATCACGGCGTTCGCAATCACCGAAGCGATCAGTTTGATCGCGCGGATCGCGTCGTCGTTGCCGGGGATCACGTAGTCAATCTCGTCCGGATCGCAATTCGTATCGGTAATCGCCACCACGGGGATACCCATCTTCTTCGCTTCCTTCACCGCGATTTCTTCGCCGTGCGGATCTACCACGAACATCACGCCGGGCATAGATTTCATGTTCTTGATGCCGCCGAGATTTGCCTGCAACTTGCCCATTTCCTTTTTAAGAAGCATCACTTCTTTCTTGGGCAGAAGATCGAACTCGCCGTTCGCTTCCATTTTTTCCAGCTTTTCAAGGCGATCTACGCGCGAGCGCATCGTCTTGAAGTTGGTAAGGCAACCGCCCAGCCAGCGCGAATTTACGTAGAACTGACCGCAACGTTCCGCCTCTTCTTTCACCGCTTCCTGCGCCTGATTTTTCGTACCCACGAAAAGTACGGTTTTACCCGCCTTCACGCTGTCGCATACAAACTTGTACGCCTCTTCGATCAGACCTACGGTAAGCTGTAAGTCGATGATGTGAATGTCGTTTCTCGCGGCGAAAATGTACTTCTTCATTTTCGGATTCCATTTTCTCGTCTGATGTCCGAAATGGACGCCCGCTTAGAAAAGCTCCTTCATTGTGATAACTGCCATAATTATGCCTCCGTTAAACCTCCCCGCCTCGCGTATCACCGCCTTCATCATCCGCATTGAATAAGATTTACGGACACGGTAGGCGCGCGAAAAAACGGGTGCGTATTTTTTTAGCTACTATATTTTAGCATATCTTTGCCTTTTGAGCAACTTTTTTTACGCCGTTTTTCCCGATATTTTTTCTTTTTTTCGTATTTTTTTTGTTTATTTCCACGCATTTCGGGCAAAACGCACGCATGTTTCGGGCGAATCGCACGATTTTCAGCCGAAATAATCAATCTTCATCGCCTTCTTCACGGCGGCAAGCGTAGCCGCGGCTTTCTTTTCCGCCGTCTCGCAGCCGCGCCGCAAAATCTCGCGCACTTCGTCTTTTCGCTGTTCCCACGCCTTGCGCCGCTCGTAAATCGGCGAAAGCTCTTCGTTTAAAACGTTGATCAGAAACTTCTTGATCTTCACGTCGCCGAGGCCCCCGCGCCGGTAATGCTCTTTCAGCTCGTCGAGATTTTTATACTCGGGCAGATACTTTGCAAACTGCTCTTCGCGGCAGAACGCGTCGAGATACGTAAACACCGTGTTGCCTTCCACCTTTCCGGGGTCGCTCACCTTGATGTGATCGGGATCGGTGTACATAGACATCACTTTTTCTTTGATGACGGCAGGCTCGTCCGCAAGGTAAATGCAGTTGCCGAGCGACTTGCTCATCTTCGCCTTGCCGTCGAGTCCGGGCAGACGGAAGCAATTTTTATTTGCGGGCAGCACGATTTCCGGCTCTACGAGCGTTTCGCCGTACACCGCGTTGAATTTATGCACGATTTCCTTGCATTGCTCGATCATGGGCGCTTGATCTTCGCCCGCCGGCACGGCGGTTGCGCCGAACGCGGTAATATCCGCCGCCTGCGAGATAGGATACGTTAAAAAGCCCACAGGTATGCTCGTTTCGAAATTCCGAAGCTGAATTTCGGCTTTCACCGTGGGGTTTCTCTGCAAGCGCGAGAGCGTAACGAGATTCATATAATAAAAGGATAATTCGGTCAGCTCAGGCACGGTGGACTGAATAAAAATCACGGCTTTTTCGGGATCAATGCCGCACGCGAGATAATCAAGAGCCACTTCGAGAACGTTCGAGCGCACCTTTTCGGGGTGTTCGGCGTTGTCGGTAAGCGCCTGCGCGTCGGCGATCATGATATAGATCTCGTCGAACTTGCCGGAATTCTGCAAACGCACGCGTTCGCGCAGCGAGCCTACGTAATGCCCGATATGCAGTCTGCCTGTGGGGCGATCGCCCGTTAAAATCACGTTTTTCATAGCCGGAATGCTCCTTAGTCCGCCGCGTTTTTCGCGGAAAACTTTTTAAAGAAATCACGAAGAAGCGCAACGGAACAAATTATATTTGTAAAATTATAGCACTTTTCGCGCGCCTTGTCAACGGTTTTCGCCCGCCGCACCCGCGATATGCGCACAAATCGGCTTCAAGTCAGGCAAATATCAAACAAAAATCAAACAAAAATCGCCCGCGCGCGTATCATAACTATCAAACGCACGGGCATTTTGTCGGAAACTCATTCAAAAGCCGCAAGTTTATTCGTATTCGTCGAAAGACCTTCGCCCCTGCGGCGCGAAAGGCGGGGCAGGCACAGGCTGCGCGGGCGGCGCAAACGGCGGCGCGGGCATACATTGCGCCCCCTGCGGCGCTTTTCCTTTATTTTTTCCCGCCCGGCGGAGTCCTTCGGCGCGCACTAAAATCACGTCTTCGCCGATACACGAAATGCATTTCACGTCGATGAAAACGTCGCCTTTTTTAAACGAGAAGCCTTTATTTCCCGGCACAACGATGCCGAGAAACACGTTTTCGTGGTAGCGGAACACCACGTCGCACACTCTGCCGAGCCGTTTCCCGTCCACCAGATTCACCACTTCCTTGCTGCGCAGATACGTATAGGAAATTTCCATAATTTTTCGCTCCTTTTTTGCCGTTTCCCGCCCGCGAAACGCATACGCAAGCTATTCGGCAGGCTATTTATTATATGCTGAAAAATGACGAAAAAGTGATAAATCGCAAGAAAACGCGCGCCCGATCGCCGAAAGCGAAGAAAAACCCGCCCCGCCCGTAAATGAAATGTCGGTGAAAGGAAAAAATTGTTTCGCCCCCGGGGTTGACAAAACCCGAAAAATGCGGTATACTGTATACCTAAACCCACAAAGCAGAGGTTGCGCGCAATGAAGCGAATGAGCGAAAAACGCCGCCGCCGTATGGAAAAAATTCTGTATCGCGACAGGCGCGGCAAGGTGATTATTTACAACCGAATATTTTTAACGGGACTTGCCATGCTTTTGCAGATCGCTGTGGCAACGGTGCTTTTGGTGCGGCTTTTCTACGCCGACTCGCAGAACGCCACGCTCACTCTTCTCGCCACAAATCTGATCGGTTTCGCCCTGTTATTGCATATCGTGAACAACAACGATAAACTCTCTAATAAACTCGGCTGGATCGTGATCATTCTCGTGCTGCCCGTCTTCGGCATCATCATGTTCTTCCTTTACGGCGACGGCCGCCCCACGAAGAAAATGAATTTAAAAGTCAACGCCGAAAAGCAGAAAAACTACGCCGCGCTTCCCGCGGCAAGGTCGATTCCCGGCACGCCGCCCATGCTTTCCGCGCTTTCCGCTTCGCAGTTTCTGCGCATGCCGTGGAGCAAGAAAGGAAAAAACGGCAGGGGTAAGGGAAAAACGAACGAGAAAAAAGCCGGAATTTCATCCACTACCCCCCTTGAATTGCAAAAAACGGAAGCAACCGAAACGGAAAATTCCGTACCTTGCGGCATCACGAAATACCTTTCCGATTTCGCGGGTTTCCCCGCCGCATACGACGGCGAAGCCACCTATTTCCCTTCGGGAAAAGAAACGTTCGAAGCGATTGTGGAAGCGGTGCGCGGCGCGAAGAAATTCATTCTTGCCGAGTATTTCATCATCGCCCCGGGCAAAACGTGGTCGGAATTTTTAACCGCGCTCGTGCAGAAAGCGGAAGAAGGGGTACAGGTGCGGCTGATTTTCGATAACGCGGGCTGCTTAAAAGCGTTGCCGCCGCAGTACGATCGCTATGTGGAATCGCTGCACGAAAACATAAAATGCCTTACGTTCAACCCCATCGCCCCCATTTTCACGGTACGCATCAACAACCGCGATCATAGAAAGCAAATCGTGGTAGACGGCAAAGTGGCGTTCACGGGCGGCATCAACCTTTCGGACGAATACGTGGGCGAAAAAATCCGCTTCGGCAACTGGAAAGATTCCGGTCTTCGTATCCGCGGCAGCGCGGCGAATACTTTCACGATGAGTTTTTTCAACGTGTGGAACGCCTCCCGCAAAGATAAAGACGACGTCAAAGATTTCTACGATTTCACCGCCCCCGTTCCCGGCGATCCGTTGCCGGAAGAAAACGCGTTGGCGCGGGCGAAAGGCGCGAAAGACGGCGAGCGCGCGTTTTTGCAGCCATACGACGATTCCCCGCTCGATAAA
>CALARO010000002.1 GCA_937888935.1 uncultured Clostridia bacterium | reverse complement strand
GCTGAAGGGTGTAGCGAGATACGGGGCGTTTTTCAACGTAGGTTTTTTCGAATTTCTTTTTGGAAGGGGTTTTCGTATTCTCTTTTGGAAGAATGGGTGCGGCAACTGCCCCCGTTCTCGGCTTGAATTGCGACGAGCCTGCGCCCGTTCTTTGAGGGAACGGCTTATCCCCTCTCGGACGGAACGAATTTGCGCCGCCCGCGCGGTAAGACGGCTTATCGTTGTTTTCCGTACCAGGCTTCGCCACGTATACGCCCACCGCCTGACCGTTTACAAAACGCATCGGCGGACGTTTCGCGCCGGCGGGGCGAACTGCGGGCGCGGCGGGTGCGGGCGCGTCGGAAGCGCGGCGCACGATATACGAAGGCGTGGAAGGTTTCTTCGGCTCTTCCGCTTTTGCCGCCGGCTTTTCTTCCGCTTTTTCCGCGGGTTTTGCTTCTTCTTTCGCGGCGGGGGCGGGCGTTTTTTCTCCCGCCTTTTCTTCGCTCTCTTCTGCCGCGGCCGCGTTTTTCGCTTCCTTTGCTTCTTCCGCTTTATCCGCTTCGGAAGCTTTCTTCGCCGATTTTCCCGATTTTTTCGCGGGGTTTTCCGCTGCGGTTTCTTCGGCGGTTTCGGCTGCCTTTTCTACGGCTTCCTGTTTTACGCTTTCCGCTTCTTTCGAATTCTCTTCGGCAGCGGCGTTTTGCGTTTCTTCCGCCTGCTTCGCGGCTTCCTTTGCCGCTTTTTCCGCTTCTTTCGCAGCCGCTTCCGCCGCGACGCGTTCTTCTTCCGCACGCGCCGCCTGCGCTTTTTCTTCCGCGATCCGCTTTTCTTCCGCTTCCGCGCGATCGCGTTCTTCTTCAAGCGCGGTGAGTTTTTTCAAAATCTCGGAAAGTTGTTTTTCCGAGGAAAGTAACCGCTCGCCGGCGTTTTTCAAGCCGCCCGCCCCGAGAAGCTCCGCTACTTTTTCCGCGTTTTCGTATTTTTTTGTTGCCATAAGTTCAGATTTCTCCTTCCGAATATAAATTCCATTTTTCGCTCGCAAGAACAGCCCCTTCCGCCGCTTTCGCGAGATTTTTGTCCTTCAAAGCCGCCGCTTTCACCGCCGGCTTATACAGCAGGCCGCCGAGCTTTTCCCGATAAAGATACATCGGCGCGCCCAGGTCGTCCGCAGCCGCTTTCAGCCGCTTCATTGCCGTCTTGCCGAGATCTTCGTCCGCAAGGATCAGGTAAATTCCCCGCCGCGCCGCCGAAATATCGTCCGCGCCGAAAAGAATTTTTCCGCTGCGCACCGAAAACCCGAGATAGGCTTTCAGTTTTTCTTCGCCGCCGCAGCGTTTCGTTCGGCTTTTTTCGGCTGCCGCTTCCGGCTCGCCCGTTTTTTCGCTATTTCGCTTCATCTTCCGCACGGCACTCCGCTTCGATTTTCGCGTACACTTCTTCGCTTACGGGCGAAGAAAACGCCTTGTTCAGCAGCCGATATTTTTTCATCCGCGCCGCGCACGCCGCGCTTTTGCATACGTATGCGCCGCGCCCCGCCGCCTTAAACGAAAAATCAATCGCGATTTCGCCCGCCGCGTTTTTCACCACGCGCAAAAGCTCGCGCTTCTCTTTCATTTCGCGGCACGCCACGCACATTCTTTTCGGCTCTCTCTTTTCCATTATTCTTCCGTCTTTTCTTCCGCGTTTGCCGCCGCTTCTTCACCGGCTGCCGTTTCTTTGCTTTCCGCTGCGGCTTCGTTCTCGTTCGCGCCCGCCGCCGCTTCTTCGCCTTCCGCTTCTTCGTCTTCGTTCTCGTAGGCAAGCAAGCCGAGTTTTTCCGCGGTGGAATAATCTTTCACGTCGATCTTCCAGCCCGTCAGCCGCGCCGCAAGCCGCGCGTTCTGCCCGTCGCGCCCGATCGCCAAAGACAATTTTTCGTCCGGCACAACCGCCACGGCGGAATTTTCGCCCGTCTGCGTTACGGAAATCACCGTTGCCGGCGAAAGCGCTTTCGCGATAAATTCAAGCGGATTTTCGCTCCACGAAATAATATCGATTTTCTCGCCGCCAAGCTCGTTTACCACGGCGTTCACGCGGCAGCCTTTGTTGCCTACGCACGCGCCAACCGCGTCTACGCGCGAATCGGAAGAATAAATCGCCATCTTCGTTCTATGCCCCGCTTCGCGCGAAATCGACTTGATTTCCACAAGTCCCTGCGCGATTTCGGGTACTTGCTGCTCGAAAAGCTTCTTCACAAGCCCCGGCGCGGTGCGCGATACAAGCACCTGCGAATTTCTGCCGCCGCTTTTCACGCGCTTCACGAATACTTTGATCACGTCTTTCGGCTCGTACTTTTCCGTAGGCGACTGATCCTGCGGCAGCATCACGCCTTCGATCTTGCGATCGGCAAAATCAACGTACACGTTTTTATCGTCGATCTTGCGCACCGTGGCTTCCATCAGCTCGCCTTCTTTATCGGAAATCGCGGAAAACGTGTTGTCGCGTTCCTTTTCGCGGAGCTTCTGCAAAATGACCTGACGCGCCGTCTGCGCCGCGATCCGTCCGAAATCCTGCGGCACGAACGTGCGTACGATCTCGTCGCCTTCGCGGTACTCGGGATTGATCGCCTGCGCTTCTTCCACGGAAATTTCCCTGTCGCGATCGGTGACTTCCGCCACCACTTTCTGCACGGCGTTACACTCGAAAATGCCTTTTTCGGGATCAATATCCACAAACACTTCCGAGCCGTCGTCGTACTGCTTTTTGTAAGCGGAATTGAGCGCGTTTTTCAGCGTTTCGATAAATTCTTCTTTTCCGATGCCCTTTTCTTTGCAAAGATCGTCGAAAGCGGCGAAAAATTCTTTGTTGTCCATTTTACTTTCTCTCCTGAGTCTATTTATGATATTTTTAATAATTTTTTGCGTTTTGGGTTTGCGGCAGGCGATTTTCGCGGCGCGCTTGATTGCTGCGCGCTTGATTGCGGCGCGGCGGAAATTTAATCGAAATCAATCGCTTCGTTGATCCGCGCGATTTTTGCCCGTTCGATTTTTTCCGTTTCCTTGCCCGTATTTAAAATCACGCAGGTTTCCGTGAAATCTTCTAAAATCGCTTCGAAAAACTTCTTGCCTTTCATCGGCGCGAACAGCTTCACTTCCACTTTTTTGCCTTTTGCCCGGGCAAAATCCTTATCGGTTTTCAAAGGTCTGTCCAGTCCCGGGGAAGAAACGTTGAGCGTATACGGCTCGCCGAAAGTAGGATCGAGCGTATCAAGCGGCTCGTCGATCGCGTTGTGAAACGCTTCGCACGCGTTCAGATCCACGCCGCCCTCTTTATCGATAAAAACGGTGAGCGCAGGCTCTCTGCCGAGCTTAAATTCCGCGTCGTAAATTTCCACGCCCTGCGCTTTGGCGAAAGGTTCGAGAAAGGCTTTGATTTCTTCGATCGGTTTACATTTCAAGGCAAAATACCTCCCACATAGCAATATTGAGAGTGGCGAGCCACTCTCAATAACACATTGCTGATTATTAAGTATAAACATTATAACATATTTTTTTGCGATACGCAAGCGTTTTAGCGGTATTTTACAATGTTTACCACGATAATTTTGAATGAAAAACGAAATTTTTATTCGTTTTCCGCTTTTTTCTCCGTCCCGCAATACGCGATAATGTCGTCATGCGATACGGAATCTTTAATTTTCTCATATGCGGGCAAAAGAATCGTATACCCCGCAGCCACCGCCGCCTGCGCTTCCGCCGAGCCGTTCAGTTTCACCGAAGTCGCCCCGCCGAGCCGCTTGCCGTTTTTATCGAAAAAGTCTTGCTCAAACGTATCAAGACATTTTCTTTGCACGAACAGCATCGGAATTTCAAACTTCACCTGTTCATATTCCGTCGTCTTGTTTCCGTCTTTATCCGTTTTCTCGATTGCTTTCCACGCGTACACCGTTTTAAATTCGATATCGAATCTGCGCGAAGGATCAAGCGGTGCAACCCGCATACTGTTAATCGCGCTTTCTGTAAAGCCGTTGATATAAATCGTATCGGCATTTACGCCGTTAGCATCATCAATTTTTTTCACAGAAGTAACGCCTTGCAAATCGCGCAGATTAAACCACAGAGTATCAAACTCTTTTTTATTCAGCGTTTCTTTCACTTCCGTGCCTACGAGCTTTCCCGTTTTATTCGAATACACTTCGCAGTTGCGCCCGCCCGAAGTAGGGATAAAATCGCCTTTCGTGCCGATCACCGTGGTGTAATCTTCCGTCACCGTTAAAAGCGCGCTCGTGGCTGTAATTTGTTTATCGGCGGCGTAGAGATATTCATAAATATACCCCGCCGTGTTGCCGTCCTTTTTCATAAACTCGATCTGCGTAGAAGCGGTATTCTGAATAACGAGCGCGATTTTCAGATATTCCGCGCCCTTCATTTCGTATTTCAGCGCGGTGGTATCCGTAAGCTGTACGCGCGCGCCGTACACGGGCGCGGCTTCGTTGCTCATATCCGCAAAAATCCGCACGCTCACCACGCCGATTTTCACGTACAAATCATAGCTATCGCCGTTGATTTGTATAGTGTACTGCAGCGTGCCTTCCGTATCTTCGAAACTCTGATAATTCTCAGGATTTTTACTGATAAACTCAATATACGCGCTTTCCACGGCGGCAAGCGCAGCCTGAGCCTTATTCACATACGAAAGCGCGGTTTCCGCTTTATTCAGCACGCCGTACACCACGTTCATCTGCTTGCCGATATAATTTTGCGGTATCTCGGAAACGTTCACGAAATTTTCGTATGCGTTCACGGCTTTGCCGTCCTTATCCACGGGCGCAAAATTCGAAATCTGCGCTTCGGTAAGCAGCTTGTTTTCGGCTTTGAATACTTCGGGCAGAAATCCCCACGGCGCGGGCGTTTCTTTGAAAGCCGCAATCGCTTTCTGCGCCGCCGCTTTCGCTTCTTTTAGCGACATTTTTAAGGTATACGAAATATCAAACGTTTTTTCTTTGTAGTTTTTGCCCGAAAGCACCAGCTTGATTTGGTATTTTCCGTGCGTTTTCACACCGTCCGTCAGCGACTGATTCTCATAAAGCCACTTTTTCGAAACGCCTTCCGGCAAATTTCCCGAGAACACAGGCAAATGAAATTCGCCGTCGGCTTCCGCTTCCTGTGCCGCTTCAACCGTGATCCCCGTGATCTCCGCTTTTTCGATCTTCCATTGCTTCGTAATCGTTTTCGTTTTGTAGTTTTCGCCCGAAAGAATTGCGGTTGCGGTGTCCTCGCCCGCGTCCGTCTTCGCGTTGTTTTCGTAGCGCACGGTTACGCCCGCCGGCAAATCGTTTTCATTCACCGTCACGCGCTTTTCCGTGCCGTCGTAGGTAAAATCCCCCGACTGAAACTCAACGCCCGTGATTTCCGCTTCCTGTTTCTCGCCCGAAGTGCTTCCTCCGGTTTCGCCGCCTTGATTGCCTGCGTTGCCGCCCGTTTCGCCGCCTGTCTGTTCCTGCGAAACGTTGCCGCCCGCGGAATCGGACGAATTATCGCATGCGCCGAACGCCGCCGCCGAAGCGATTGTTGCCAGAGCCAATAAAGCCAGAATTGATTTTTTCATACCGAACCTTCCTTTCAATTGTTTTTTTGTATTTTTTTTGTATTTTTTTGCATTTTTAATAAACATGTCTTTCGCCGTCAAGCATGTCTTTCGCCGTCAAGCGCGCTTAAAATAGCGGCGTCGGAAATTTTGCCGCCGTTTTCTATATCGCGCCACTCGCTGGTCATGGCGGGCAAAAACGAGAACGGCGCAACAACCATACAAATTATGTATCCGGCAGCCGAAAGCAACAGTCCCAATAT
>CALARO010000001.1 GCA_937888935.1 uncultured Clostridia bacterium | reverse complement strand
CGCCGCCATCGCCAGTCCGACCGAGCCGCATTTGAGTGCCAGCAGATGTCCGGCGTTCGCGGGAAGATACCCCCACTCGATTTTCAGATGAATTTTACGGCTGTCGTTTACGGCGTTTTTCCACGAACGCATCGCCACGCCGTCTTTGCCGAACGATTTTGCCACGGCAAGTCCTCTCGCGTACTCGATCGCCGCGCCCGTCATTTCGTTGTTTGCCTTAGCTTCCGCCGGCGCGTTTTTCGCAGCATAATGCGAAATAATCAGCAATGCGCCGAATGAAAGAGCGGCGGCCGCCACGGCGATCAGCGCGGTGAGCGGGCTGACGATCGCAAGACCGATCAGAATCACGAAAAAGCACATGTATCCGCCCACAAAATCGTTGATCATTCGTATGCCCATGCCTTCCAGCGTGCCTAACCCCGTGGTGATCGAGCTTAAAATATTGCCCGTATCCACTTTATCGAAATAGCCGAGCGAAACGCGTTTGAGCGCGTCGCCCACGGCAAGCCGATCGCGCGCCGTGAGTTTATACCCGATCGGCTCTTGCAGCTTCGCGCGGAAGAAATCGAATAAAAACCGCAGAAATACAAACAAAACCTGCAACAAAATCACTTTCCATATCCACGAAGCGTCGAACGCCGCACCCTGCTCTATCAGAAGTCCCACCGTATACGCGGCGAGCATCAGCGGCAAAGCCGTGAAGATATGAGAAAGAAACGTCATGAAAAAGCCTAAGTACAGCTTGCCCTTGAATTCGCCGCACCAGTAGATAATCCGTTTGATCGTCTTAAACATTTTTTGCCTCCCCGGCGGAAACCGCCCAGTCTTTCGCCCCGATATGCGCCAGCCACATTTCTTTATAAAGCACGCAGTTTTCAAGCAGTTCTTCCTGCGTGCCTTCCGCCGCGATCGCGCCGTTTTCAAGCACGATAATGTTATCCGCGTTTTTAATCGTAGAAAGTCTGTGCGCAATCACAAGCAACGTTTTTCCCTTCGCAAGGGCGGCGATGCTCGCCTGCAATTTATCTTCGTTTTCGGGATCGGTAAACGCCGTCGCTTCGTCCAGAATCACGATCGGCGCGTTTTTCAGCATCATTCTTGCAATCGCGATTCTCTGCTTTTCGCCTCCCGAAAGACGGCTTCCCGCTTCGCCGGCGGGCGTATCGTAGCCGAGCGGCAATTTCGCGATAAATTCTTCGCATTGCGCCGCCCGCGCCGCCGCTTTCACTTCTTCGTCGGACGCGTCCGGGTTGCCAAGCCGGATATTTTCAAGCAACGAACAGTTGAATAAAAAGTTGTCCTGCGTAACGAAACTTACGGTTTCCGAAAGCTCGGAAAGCGGCATGTCTTTCACGTTCGCCCCGCCGATTTCTATACTGCCCGAGCTTACGTCCCAGAAGCGCGAAATCAGCTTCGCGATCGTGGATTTTCCGCCCCCGGAAGGACCTACAAGCGCGGTGTAGCTGCCTTCTTTTAAAGTGAAGCTCACGCCGTGCAGCACTTCGTCTTTTTCGTCGCCCGTATACGAAAACCGTACGTTTTTCACTTCCACGTCCGCATTTTTCAATGCCGCGCGCGTTTTCGGCTCGGGCAATTCGGGCATTTCGAGAAATTCCTGCAAGCCTTCCACCGTGAATTTCACCTGCCGCATGTTTTCGGAAAACACTTCGAGTTTTGCAAGCGAGCCTACCATCGACACGGAAAGCATCACGGTCAGCGCGGCTTGCGGCGCGGAAATCACGCCGTGAAACGCAAGAGCCAACGCTACGGGCAGCGTGCCGATCAGCGTGGAAGGAAACAGCGCGAACGCCAATTTCATTGTGGCGAACGTGGAAGAAAGCCATTTCACCACGAACGAGCGGAAATCTTTGATCGCGCCCGCATATTTTTCATACGATACGCCCGCGCGCCCGAAAGCCTTGATTACTTCGATACCTTCCACGTATTCCACAATCGTGCTGTTCATATAGGCGTTTGATTTATCGTACAAATCGAAATTTTTGCCGCTGATTTTAAACGTAAGCCCCATGCACACGATCGAAAGCGGAAACGTTACAAGCGACGCAAGCGCAAGCCGCCAATCAATTATCGCAAGCGCGATAATGCTCACGATCGGAAACACGATATGCCCCGCGCCTTCGGGAATCATGTGCGCGATCGGCGGTTCGAGATTTTCGATTTTATCCACCATCATGTTCTTGATTTCGCCGATCGGATGATTTTGCACGTTGCCGAGCGGCGCGCGCATAAATCTGTCCGCAAGCCGCAATCTCAACTTTGCCAGCACGTTATACGCCATATGATGCGATACGCCCGTGGAAAGCGTAAACGCCAGAATTTTCACGAGATACGCCGCCAGCGCGCCCAGACACCACGTAACGATACCGCCCGTCGTCGCCGCGCCCGCCGTAAACAAGCAGATCACGCGGTACATGCAGTAGAACGGAAACAACCCCGCCGCCACCGACAGCACCGACAGCGCGATCGAAACCGCCATCTTCTTCTTTTCCGCTTCCGCATACGCGAAAACGGAATTCATCCGGCTTTTCTTTTTCTCTTTCATTCGGATATGTATGACTCCTTGATTTTTTCTTGTTTATGTTTTTTGCACGGTTAGCGAAGGCTAACTTATGCTTATAAAAACCTGTATCTTCTTCCCGAAAATTTATTCGGGCAATTTCCAATCGGTGGGCAGACCTAAAATTTTATCCCACCCGGCATTGAAAAAGTATTGCAACTGTTTGATATATTGCCGTGCTTCGTCCTTTTTCAAGCCGTGCGCCACAACTTCGAACATGCCGTTGAATTGCGCCGTGGCGAGCATGTGCGAAAGATCCGCGCGCACGTCCGAAATATCGTATCCCGCCGCGTTCAGCTCGTCGATATACCGCACGGTATTTTTCGTTTCCACGTCGATCAGCTTTTCTATATACCGCTCGTATTCCGTGCCTTTGCTTTTGCACACGATCAGCTGAAATTCTTCGAAATGCGCGTACACGATATCCAGCCACCCGTCGATTTTTCTGTCCACATACGTGTGCATATCGGAATACTGCCGATCGGGCGGGTACGCCGCAAACTCGTTCTGCACCCCCACGTAGTAAGTATACAGCTTGTCCGCCGCCTTTCCTACGATTTCGCGGAACAATTCGCCCTTATCCGCAAATCTGCCGTACAACATGCCCGTCGTATACCCCGCGCTTTCCGCAATAGTCCGCATCGACGCGCCTTCAAACCCCTTTTCGGCAAATTCCTTCTTCGCACATTCCGTGATTTTATCTATCGCAAGCTCGTCTTTCTTTCGCATTTTCTTTTTCCGCTTTCTGCCCCGTTTATTTTATAACAATGTTATTATAACGCTGTTATTATATAAAGTCAAGCGTTTTGCAGCGGTCGCGCAAAAAAAATTATAAAAATTCTTGGCAAGAAAATGCGCGGCGGAAAAACGAAGACAAAAAACGGTTTGAAACGGCGAAGAAACGGGAATACTTTTGCCATGGCTATTTTTTATACATTCGTCGGCGCGTATTTGCTTGCGATCAATTTTTATGCGTTTCTGCTCGTAAAAAATCTGAAAGACGAAACGGACGGCACGGATAATTATAAAAAATCGGACGGCAGATTGTTTCTCACGGGACTTCTCGGCGGAGCAATCACAATTTACGTATGCCTTTTCGCGTTTAAATATCGGCAAAAAAGCCTGTTTCTCATGATTTTAATGCCGTTGCTCGGGGTTTTGAACGTGTATCTTACGATTTTGGCGATCCGATCGGGGTTCTCGTTTTTCGTGGTAGCGAGATAGCCGAAAGAAAAAGCGGGCATAAACGAGAGAAAAAACGGGCAAAAACAATTTTTTAAAATTTTTTTTGGAAAATTTTCGAAAAACAAGGAAAAAAGCGTTGACAATCGTTTTGAAAAGTGTTATTATATACAAGCGCGTTGATGCGAGAGATCAAGGAATTGCGGGTGTAGTTCAATGGTAGAATTCCAGCCTTCCAAGCTGGCCGCGTGGGTCCGATTCCCATCACCCGCTCCAAAGTTTTTTTGCCGCCAGGCAAGATAAACGAGCGTTTGATATGCGCCTGTAGCTCAGTTGGATAGAGCAACGGCCTTCTAAGCCGTGTGTCAGGGGTTCGAATCTCTTCAGGCGCACCAAATAAACGGCGGGTGTAGCTCAGTTGGTTAGAGCGCCAGATTGTGGCCCTGGAGGTCGTGAGTTCGATTCTCGTCGCCCGCCCCATTTATTTGTTGGGGTGTCGCCAAGCGGTTAAGGCACCGGATTTTGATTCCGGCATTCGTAAGTTCAAATCTTGCCACCCCAGCCAAAAAAACAAAAAACGTGTTTTAATTTTCGAATGGTTAAAGCGCGGAAACATGGCCCATTAGCTCAGTTGGCAGAGCACCTGATTTTTAATCAGGGTGTCCCGAGTTCGAGCCTCGGATGGACCACCAGCACCTTTAGCTCAGTTGGTAGAGCAACTGACTCTTAATCAGTGGGCCCAGGGTTCGAGTCCCTGAAGGTGCACCAAAGCAGTATAATCCGAATTATTTGCAGATAGTAAGCAAATAGTCCGGATTTTTTATTACTCTTTTGCAGCCTGCATTTCACTTCAAAAAAACGCCGCCCGCCAGAATAGTTCGGAATTTTTTTCCGAAACATTCGCCGAACGGCTGTTTTTTATTCCTGTTTTATTGCAAATAGAGCGCGAAAGCAGCGCAAAATTGCTTATCTCACACCGCCGCCACCGCCGCCGTGTCCGCCGCCGGAAAATCCGCCGAAATGTCCGCCGCTGCCACCGCCGCCAAGGAATGTACCCCCTTTCGGTTGCGGGCGCGACATTGCCGAAACAAACGAAGCGCGCAGCATCGTATTCAGCACCATGTAATCGAACACCGAGAACGAAGCGTTGCCCCTGCACCAGCTCGGCGGCTCGATCGTGAGCGACTTGAATTTATCTTCCCATTCCTTCGTAACGCCGAGTACCTGCGCGTAAGGCAGCACGTCGTAATAAAGTTGCGGGTTTTCCTGCAACATGAATTTGATCTTTTCTTCTTTCCGTGTACAGAATGAAATCTTTAAATCCGAGAATTTTTCCGAGCGTATCCACGTATTTTTCCGTGCGCGAAATGCATTTCGGCGCGAAATACGCGCACAACGTTGCGGAAACCGAAATGAAAAGTTTTTCCCACACCGTAAGGATATGCCGCGCGAACAACGCGGTGTACCACACGCCGAACAGCGCAAGCACCGCGGTGATACCGATATTCGCCCACCGCCGCACGCTCGCCTTCTTTTTGTAACGCTGCTGCTCGATATAAAAATACCCGTAGAAGCACGCCGCAATCGGGAACAACGCGATAAATCCCGTCCAGTACTTATACCCGCCTCCGATTCTGCTCATACCGATAAACAGCGGAATTAACCCGTACAAACACACGGCAATCAGCGAAATCAGGCACGCGCCGAAGAACGATTTCGGCTCGTATTCCGCCCCGCGCCGCGTGGAAAGAAGCGTTTTCGCCTTGTCTGCAGAAGTATAGAATTTATTCGACAATTCGGAAATATGCGTTTCCGTGCGCCGCCCTTTATCAAACAACCCGTCCATAAGCACTTTCTGCCACGACGGCATTTTTTCGGGCAACGGTTTATCCGTGCGATGCAGCACGGGATCGCCGTTTTTCTCTTCGGGCAAATCAATGGTAAGATACCCCTGATCGGCAAAATAGTAAATCATCGAAGTGATATCTTCCGTATCCACTTTGCCGTCGATAATCCGCCCCATCTGCAAAGGATCCATTCCTTCGGGCGG